>NZ_JAKSYQ010000043.1:0-65777 GCF_022829665.1 Methylobacterium sp. E-041
TCCTTGCGGTCGAGCGCGTAGGCGATGTTGGCGGTGAGGAAGCCGAGCTTGGAGCCGGTGTCGTAGGTGCGGCCTTCGTAGTGCATGCCGAAGAAGTCCTGCTCGGCCATCAGCTTGATCATCGCGTCGGTGAGCTGGATCTCGCCGCCCGCGCCCTTCTCGCCATGCTCGAGGATGCCGAAGATCTCCGGCTGGAGGATGTAGCGGCCCGAGATGATGAAGTTCGAAGGCGCGGTGCCCTGCTTCGGCTTCTCGACCATGCCGGTGACCTCGAAGGTCTGGCCGAAGGTCTCGCCGACGCTGACGATGCCGTACTGATGCGTCTCCTCCGGCGCGACCTCCTCGACGGCGACGACGTTGCCGCCGTGGCGCTCGTAGGCAGCGAGCATCTGGCCCATGCAGCCGCGGCTAAGCATGTCCGGCAGCAGCACGGCGAAGGGCTCGTCGCCGACGATCTCGCGGGCGCACCACACCGCGTGGCCGAGGCCGAGCGGCGCCTGCTGACGGGTGAAGCTGGTCTGGCCGGCGGCCGGCAGGTCGCGCTTCAGCTCCTCGTAGGCCGCGGACTTGCCGCGCTCCTGCAGCATCCGGTCGAGCTCGAACGCGATGTCGAAATGGTCCTCGATCACCGCCTTGCCGCGGCCGGTGACGAAGATGAAGTGCTCGATGCCGGCTTCCCGCGCCTCGTCGACCACGTGCTGGACGACCGGCCGGTCGACCACCGTCAGCATCTCTTTCGGGACGGCCTTGGTGGCCGGCAGGAAGCGGGTGCCGAGGCCCGCGACGGGGAGGACGGCCTTTCGGATCGGTTTCATCGAGCAAAAACCCAAACGTGGGAGTTGGACGGGCCGGGCGTTCCGGGCAACACTAGCACGGCAAGCGGACGGCTTCGCGCCGTTGCGCGGCACGATTGAGCATTATCGGTTAAAAGCAAGCTTCCGCTTGCTGGTTGGCGCGGTTTCTTTCAGGGGCAACGATGGCGGTTCTGGTCACGGGTGGTGCCGGTTATATCGGCAGTCACATGGTTCTCGCCCTGCAGGATGCCGGGCGGGAGGAGACGGTCGTCCTCGACGACCTCTCCACCGGGTTCGACTGGGCCCTGCCGCCGGAGGTGAAGCTCGTGCGCGGCGACGTCGGCGACCCCGGCCTCGTCACCGAGACGATTCTGCAGAACCGCGTCGACGCGATCGCCCATTTCGCCGCCCGCATCGTCGTGCCGGACTCGGTCGCCGACCCGCTGCACTACTATCTCGCCAACACGGTGAAGACGCGCGCGCTGATCGAGACCGCGGTGCGCACCGGCGTGAAGCACATCATCTTCTCCTCGACCGCCGCGGTCTACGGCGAGCCGGAGACCGTGCCGGTGCCGGAGGACCTCGCGACCAACCCGATCAATCCCTACGGCCGCTCGAAGCTGATGAGCGAGTGGATGATCCGCGACGCGGCGGCCGCGCACGGCTTCAGCTACGTCATCCTGCGCTACTTCAACGTCGCCGGTGCCGACCCGCGCGGGCGCACCGGGCAGTCCACGCCGAACGCCACCCACCTGATCAAGGTCGCGACGCAGGCGGCCCTCGGCCAGCGCCCGCATCTCGAGGTGTTCGGCACCGACTACCCGACGCCGGACGGATCGTGCCTGCGCGACTACATTCAGGTCTCCGACCTCGCCGAGGCGCACCGGGTCGCCCTCGACCACCTGCGCGCCGGCGGCGAGAGCCTGACGCTGAATTGCGGCTACGGCACCGGCTATTCGGTGCTTGAGGTGATCGACACGGTGAAGCGCGTCTCCGGTCGCGACTTCCCGGTGCGCCTCTCGCCCCGCCGCCCCGGCGATCCGGCGCGGATCGTCGCCGAGGCGTCGCGGATCCGCGAGCAGCTCGGCTGGCGCCCGAAGCACGACGACCTCGACGCGATCGTGCGCCAGGCGCTCGACTGGGAAGACGCCCTGCCCAAGCGCAACCGGCACTGAGGCCGTGCGCCCGATCCGCGCCGCGCTCCTGGCCCTCTGCCTCTCCGCCGCTCCGGGCGGCTCCCTCGCCGAGCCTGCCGCCGTCGGGCAAGCCGGTCGGGCGGACACGTTTGCCGGCTTCGTCGCGGCTCTCCGCGCGGATGCGCTCGCGAAGGGCATCGCGCCGGCGACCTTCGATGCGGCGTTCCGCGGCGTCGTGCCCGACCCCGCGGTGCTCGCCCGCATCAAGGGCCAGAGCGAGTTCGGGCGGCCGGTGTGGGACTATCTCGTCGGGGCGGTCTCGCCGGCGCGGATCGCCCGCGGCCGGGCCCGTGGAGCGGCGCTCGGGCCGACCCTCCCGGCGATCGAGGCGCGCTACGGCGTTCCGGCCTCGGTGCTCCTCGCGATCTGGGGCATCGAGTCGGATTTCGGCGCGAGCGGCGGTTCGGTGCCGACGATCCGCGCGCTGGCGACGCTCGCCGCCGCCCGGCACCGCGGCACGCTGTTTCACGACGAGCTGCTCGCCGCCCTCGCGATCCAGCAGCGCGGCGACGTCGCGCCGGACCGGATGCTGGGCAGCTGGGCCGGCGCGATGGGACAGGTGCAGTTCCTGCCCTCGACGTTCCTGGCGCACGCGGTCGACTTCGACGGGGACGGCCGCAGCGACATCTGGGCGAGCGACGCCGATTCCCTCGCCTCGATCGCCGCCTACCTCAAGGACCTCGGCTGGAATCCCGCGATCGCGTGGGGCTACGCCGTCCGCCTGCCCGAGGGCTTCGACCTGACGCGCTACGCCGCTGACCTGCCTGAATTCTCGCGCCGCGGCGTCAGCCGGATCGATGGTGGCCCGTTGCCGGACAAGGGCGGAGCGTCCGTGTTCCTGCCCGGCGGCGCCGGCGGGCCGGCCTTCCTGATCACCGACAACTTCGAGGTGATCCGCGGCTACAACACCTCGGATTCCTACGCGCTGGCGGTCGGCCATCTCGCCGACCGCCTGGCCGGCGGGCCGCCCCTCGTCGCACCCTGGCCGAGCGCGGCGTCCCGCCTCGACAAGGCCGGCCTTCAGGCCTTGCAGACGGGCCTCGCCGCGCAGGGCCTCTATGCCGGCGAGGCCGACGGCCGCGCCGGGCCGAAGCTGCGCGAGGCGATCCGGCGCTACCAGATCCGCGAAGGCCTGACCGCCGACGGCTACGCCACGCCCGCCCTGCGCGACCGTCTCGCGGGCCGGATCGACGCCAGGCCGCGCTGAGGCCGACCCGTCGAGGCCCGGACCTCGCGCCGCACGGCGGCGGCGTTCCGCCGGGCCTCAGGGATTCCGGTCTATGCGATCCGGCATGACAGCCGTCCCTAAACGTCCGTCGCGCCGTTCTGGACACAGGAGGAGGCTCCGATGATCGGGCGTTTTATGAGGGGCACCCGCGTGTTGCATCGTCGCCCGCGCTTCGCGCGAGCCGGCATCCACCTCGCCTGAAGGCGCTCTCAAGACACGTCCGATCCGAGCGGGCATGACGTCGAACCGTCCGGCGATGCCGGCCGCCAAGGGCGCGGCATCATCGATCGCCGGCCCCGACGGCGCGTCGGCTCGAGATCCACACGATCAGGCGCCACGCCGATCCCTGGTCAAGATCACCCCCGTCATGCCGTCGAGGGTCCCGATGAAATCGATGCCGGCGCCTTCCAGGGCTCGACGCATCGCCAAGCGGGTTCGCGACTGCACCGTCCCGACCTCCTCCTCCAGGCGCCGGATGCTCGAGACCGAGACGCCGGCGGCCCGAGCCAGATCCACGACGGACCAGCGCAGCATCGCGCGGGCTCCGCGCACGAGCGTCCCGGTGATCTCAGGCGACGAGAATCGACCGCTGGGCGGCATCTTCTGCATGATCCCGATCCACTCGCGCACCGAACCATCGGCATCGTGGAGGGGTATGGTGTGGTTGCTGTACCAATGGACCGTGCCGTCCGCGCAGAGAACGCGGTGATCCGCCTCGTAAGGCGTGCCGTGCTCCATCGCCGTTCGCCATGCCGTCTCGATCCGTGCCCGATCCTCCGGGTGGATCGCGGCGAGCCAACCGTCGCCCTGCATCTCCGGGCCCGTCTGCCCGATCAGGACCTGCCATGTCGGGCTTGGCCGCGCCTTCCCGTCCGGAGCCGTCGTCCAGACCACGGCCGCGATGGCATGAACGAGGCCGCGATAGCGTGCGGTGCTCTGCTCGGCGAGCAGACGCGCCTCGTGCGGGCCGGTCACGTCGAAGGCGATGCCCTCGGCACGCATCGGCCGATGGGCGTCGTCGAGAACGATCTGGGCCTTGACCGAAACCCAGCGCACGGTGTGGTCGGGACGCACAAGCCGGACCGTGCGGTCGATCGCCCGGCCGCTGTAGAGCATGTCGAACAGCTCGCCGAGGGCTTCGCGATCGTCCGGGTGGAGAAGTCGGTCGAGCAGGCCGAGGAGGCTCTCGTCCGAAGGCAGGCCGGTGATGTGGGCGAGACCCAGCGAGCCGCTCATTTCGCCGGTCCGCAGGTTGAGGGACCAGACGCCGACCTGGCCGGTCGCCTCGAGAAGGTTGAGCAACTGGTAGGAGGATGCATGGCGTCGGGCGGGCATCGCCCGACTTGGCCAGACGCTCCGTCGGAACGCAACGTCGAGCCGGGGCGAAAGAGTGCAGATCGCTCTTTTATTCATCGCTCGAAGTCGAACCGAGCGGTTTGCGCTCTCGGACGGTGTCGTTCGCAAGCCGGAAACGCGCATTGTGAGACGTGTGGTCAATCATGCATCCATGAAACTCTCCTATCTTCCGAGACGTCCGTGATGGTCGTCGCGATGTCGCGTCGTAGGTCTGTCGTCCGGATTGTTGATGTTCTCAAGAATTCGGGGGATTTGTCATCATGCGTTGGACGATCGGAAAGAAACTTGGTGCTTCGGGCGTGATCGGAGTCCTGCTCGCCACGGCCCTCGTCATGAACCAGTGGATCAGCGCCCAGCATATCATCGACGCCAACGCCGCGGCCGGACGCGAGCAGATCATCCTTGCAGGCATCCAGCAGACCCGCCTCTCGCACGCGGAGCTTCAAGCGGCGGTCGGCGACATCCGCACCGCGGAAACCGCCGAGCAGGTCGCCCGCGTCGCCGAGCGCATCCGCGCCGGCAAGGCTACCGGCGCAGCGGCGCTCGACGAGCCGATCCGGATCGCGCTGATCCCGGGCGTTCTTCAGGACCTTCGGACGAATCTCGTCACCTATGCCGACCTCGCGGCATCGCTGGCCGACGTCAACCGCTTCGAGAATGGCGCGCGGTCCGTCGACGGGAACAGGCTGTCGCGGATCGTCGCCGAGCAGCAGCGCGTGAACACGCTGTTGAACGAGGCGGGAACGGAATCGGTCGCCAATGCCCAGCGCTTCGCGGACGAGGCGCGGCGGAACACGGTCGCGACCGCCGAGTCCGCCAACCGGATCGGGCTCGCCATCGGCGGCACCGTCATCCTCGTCCTGATCGGCTCGGCCGTGTTCTCGGCCCTCATGATCGGCCGCCCGATCCGCCAGCTCGCCGCCTGCGTGAGCGCCATCGCGCGGGGCGACACGGCGACCGAGGTGCCCGCGACCCGGCGCGGCGACGAGCTGGGGGCGATGGCCGTCTCGGTGCAGGTGTTCAAGGAGAACTTGATCCGCACGGAGGCCTTGGAGGAGGAGATGTCCCAGGGGCGGCTGGCGGCGGAGCGGCAGCGCCAAGCCGGGATGCGGCAGATGGCCGACGCCTTTGAAGCGGCCGTCGGCGGCATCGTCGGGCAGGTCTCGTCGGCGGCCACCGAGTTGCAGGCGACGGCCCAGCAGATGACCGCGACCGCCGGCGACACGGCAGCGCAGTCGGGCACCGTGGCAGCGGCGGCCACGCAGGCGGCGGACAACGTGAGCACGGTAGCCATCGCTGCCGAGCAACTCGGATCCTCGGTGCAGGAGATCGGACGGCAGATGTCCAGCTCGTCCGAGCTGGCGCGAGCCGCCGTGGTGGACGCCGATCAGACGGCGCGGCTTGTGCAGGAGCTCAGCCACACCGCCGAGCAGATCGGGGCCATGGTCGGGATGATCTCCAACATCGCCTCGCAGACCAACCTGCTCGCTCTGAACGCCACGATCGAGGCCGCGCGTGCCGGTGAGGCTGGCCGCGGCTTCGCGGTCGTCGCGACGGAGGTGAAGGAGTTGGCCGGCCAGACGGCCAAGGCCACCGAGGAGATCAGCCAGCGCATCGGGCACGTGCAACACGTGACCGATCAGGCCGTGAGCGCGATCGGCGGCATCACGACCCGGATCCGCGAGATCAACGCGGTGGCCGCAACGATCGCGGCGGCCGTCGAGGAGCAGGGAGCGGCGACCCAGGAGATCGTGCGCAACGTTGCGCAGGCCTCGGCCGGTGCGAGCGAGGTCACGGCCCACATCGCGGGCGTGGCGCGCGCGTCGGAGGACACGGGCGCTGCCGCGACCCAGGTCCTGGCGTCGAGTTCCGAGCTGTCGCGCCAATCCGAACGCCTCGGCGCAGAGGTCGCGCACTTCCTGGCCACCGTCCGCGCCGCCTGAAACCCCGTCGACGCGTTCGTCGGCCCGTTTCCCTCATCCTCGCGGTGCCGCTTCGGCGGCTGCGAAGGATGAGGGGGACGAACGATCGTCGGAAGACCGACGCTTTCAGGGTCGAATGGCCGCCCGTCATCCGTCGCAGGACCGCCGTCGCGCCATGCCTGGCACTGGAGACCGCCGGCGCTCGGGAGGTTTTGCGGGAGGCTCTTAGACGCGGCGCGGCCGCTCCGCTATGGTCGCCTGCGGGTCGAGACCCGCGGCACCGGAGGGCGCATGAGACGCGACGCGACAAACCGAGCCGACGCGGCAGCCGCCAAGGCGCGCCGCCTCGTTCTGGCGCTCGGGGCCGGCCTCGCGCTTCCGCTCGTCCTCCTGCCGCCGTCGCCGGCCGAGGCGCAGTGGGGCGACAGCTACGACCAGCCGCGCCGACGCGGCCGCGACGCCTATTACCGCGAGGACGACGGCTATGCCCGCGCGCCGCGCCGCGCCGCGCCGGAGCCCGAGCAGCGCCAATTCTACTGGCCGTGGGAAGACCGGCCGAGCCCGCCGGAGCCGCGGCAGGCGGCCCCGACCTATCGCCCGCCGCGCGTGCGGCCGCCCGCCAGCGCGGAGACCGGCCGCCAGCTTCGGCGTCCGCAGACCCGGCCGGCGCCCACCGTCGCGGTGCCGGCGCCGGCCGTGAAGAAGACCGAGGCGAAGGTCCAGATCGCGGTGTTCGGCGATTCGCTGGCCGACCATCTCAGCCGCGGGCTGGACGACCTGTTTGAGGACACCGCCGACGTCGCGGTGATCGATCGCGCCAAGGCCGACAGCGGCCTCGTGCGCAGGGACGTCGTCGATTGGCCGAAGGCCGCCGAGGACTACCTGAAGGCGAACCCGAAGGTCGGCTATGCCGTGGTCATGCTCGGTGCCAACGATCGCCAGCCGATGCGCGACGGGGACCAGACCCTCGATCCGCTCTCCGACCGCTGGCGCGAGGTCTACCGCACCCGCGTGGACGCCCTGGTGAAGGTCTTCACCGACCGGAAGATTCCGCTCGTCTGGGTCGGCGCCCCGCCGATGCGCAGCGAGAGCCTGACGCGCGACCTCGGCAGCCTCAACGAGATCGTCCGGGATGCCGTGACCAAGGCGGGGGGCACCTACGTCGATGTCGGGCCGGGCTTCTCCGACGACCGCAACCACTACACCGCCACGGGACCGGACCTCGACGGGCAGAGCGCCAAGCTCCGCACCGCCGACGGCGTGCACTTCACCCATGCCGGCGCCCGCAAGCTCGCGCATTTCGCCGACGTGGAGCTGAAGCGCCTGATGGGTGCGACGGCGCCCACCGCGCCCGAGCAGCCGGCCGCCGCCGTCTCGGCCCTGCCCGCGACGCCGCTCGACGGGGCACCGGCGACGACCCTCGACGACGTCACCGCGATCGACAGGCAGATCACGGCGATGCTGCCGAGCCTGCCCGAGCCGCCCGGCGTCCCGGCCCTCCCCGTCAAGCCGGCGGCGGGGCCGGTCGTCCCGCTCGGCCGGATCGAGCTGTCGCCCGGCGGCGTCCTGGTCAGCGGTCGACCGCGCGACGGCGACGCCACCGGCACGGTCGAGCGCGCGCTCCAGCGCGGGGCGGCACCGCTGCCGCAGCCCGGCCGCGCCGACGATTTCCGCTGGCCGCCGGGCTGAACGCCCGGCGAAAACCTCAGCGCGGGAGGATCGAGGCACCCATCAGCGTCTCGTCGATCGAGCGGGCGGCCTGACGGCCCTCGCGGATCGCCCAGACGACGAGGGACTGGCCGCGCCGCATGTCGCCGGCCGCCCAGATCTTCGGGTCGGAGGTGCGGTAATCCTCCTCGTTGGCGGTGACGTTGCCGCGCTTGTCAACCGTGATGCCGGACTGCTCGAGCAGACCCTTCTGGATCGAGCCGGCGAAGCCGATCGCCATGAAGACCAGGTCGGCCGGCAGCACGAACTCGCTGCCCTCGATCGGCTGGCGCTTGGCGTCGACGCGCGCGCAGACGACGCCGGTGAGCCGGCCCTTCTTGTTGCCTTCGAGCCGGAGCGTCGCCGCCTGGAACTCGCGCTCGGCGCCCTCGGCCTGGCTCGACGAGGTCCGCATCTTGGTCGGCCAGTACGGCCAGACCGAGAGCTTGTCCTCGCGCTCGGGGGGCCGCGGCCGGATGTCGAGCTGCGTCACCGACAGGGCGCCCTGCCGGAAGGCGGTTCCTACGCAATCGGACGCGGTGTCGCCGCCGCCGATCACCACCACGTTCTTGCCCGATGCCAGGATCGGCGCCTCGCCGTTGCCGCGCATCGGCTCGGCGCCGACGCGGCGGTTCGACTGGATCAGGTAGGGCATCGCGTAGTGCACGCCCTCCATCTCCTGCCCCGGCAGCTGCGGGTTGCGCGGGTCCTCGGCGCCGCCGGAGAACAGCACCGCGTCGAACTCCGCGGTCAGCTCCTCGACCGGCTTCGTCACGCCGACGTTCTGGTTGTAGTGGAAGACCACGCCCTCGGCTTCCATCTGCTTCACGCGTCGGTCGATGTGGCGCTTCTCCATCTTGAAGTCGGGAATGCCGTAGCGGAGCAGGCCGCCGGCCTTCGGCTCGCGCTCGTAGACGTGCACCGCGTGCCCGACCCGGGCGAGCTGCTGCGCCGCCGCGAGGCCGGCCGGGCCCGACCCGATCACCGCGACCTTCTTGCCGGTGCGGATCGACGACGGCTCGGGCTTGACCCAGCCCATGTTCCAGGCGCGGTCGGCGATGGCCTGCTCGATCGTCTTGATCGCGACCGGCTGGTTCTCGAGGTTCAGCGTGCAGGCTTCCTCGCACGGCGCCGGGCAGATGCGGCCGGTGAATTCCGGGAAGTTGTTGGTGGAGTGCAGGTTGCGGGCGGCTTCTTCCCAATCCGACTGGAACACGAGGTCGTTCCAGTCCGGGATCTGGTTGTGCACCGGGCAGCCGGTCGGCCCGTGGCAGAACGGAATGCCGCAATCCATGCAGCGGGCGGCCTGCTTCTTCAGGTCGTGCTCGTCGAGCGGCAGGGTGAACTCGCGGAAGTGCCGCACGCGGTCGGCCGCTAGCTGGTACTTCTGGTCCTGCCGGTCGAATTCGAGGAAGCCGGTGATCTTGCCCATCGGGATGCTCAGCGTCGGTAGCGAAAAATCGGTGGTGCCGCGATCGGGTCAGCGACCGGCGGCGGTGGCGATAGCGTCGGGTTCGATCCGGAACGCGACCTTGCATCGGTCGAGCCAATCCCGGATCGCGGGCCTCGCGGCCAGATCGAATCCACCCTCGTCGGCCCACTGGGTGTAGGCGAACAGGGCGACGTCGGCGATGGTCGCGTCGTCGCCCACGAACCAGCCCGTTCCGGCGAGATGCCGCTCCATCAGGTCGAGCGCCGCCTCGCCGCGCGCGACCCTGGCGGGATCGCGGGCCTCGCGCGGCACGCCGCGGAACTTCATCTCCGCCCGGCAGACCGCGACCGCCGGCTCGTGGCTGTACTGCTCCCAGAACAGCCACTGGTCGACCGTCGCCGCCGCGAAGGCATCGTACGGCAGCAACGCGCTGCCGCGGGCGAGGTAGCGGATGATCGCGTTTGACTGCGCGAGCCGACGCCCGTCCGCGAACGCCACGCCCGGGATCTGGCCTGCCGGAAACAGGCCGAGGTAGGCGGGCGTCCGGCTCTCGCCCTTCAGCGCGTCGACCGGCACCCATTCGTAGGCGAGGCCGAGCCGATCGGCGACGATCTTGATCTTCAGGCAATTGCCCGAGGTGAGATCGCCGTAGATCCGCATGGCGGCAGGTGGGATCGTCGCAAGCGTCGCCGTCATGTCGTCCCCCCTCGCAATGTCCGCCATCGCTCGCGTGTTTCGTCCGGGCCGTCCGTCGGCCGGCTCAGAGCCGGTCGGAATGCTCGCGCAACCATTCCTTGAGCGCGGTCTCGATCCGTATCTGCCAGCCTGGCCCTCCGGCTCTGAACCGCTCGACGAGATCGGTGGGAAGCACCAACCGTTCAGTCTCGCCGGGACGGTGCCCGCGCTCGATAAGGCGGCCGCCGACGAAACGATCGGCCTTCTCGAACCAAGCCTCGTCCAGTTCCGGCGCGTCGTCCGGGTCCCAGCCGATCTCGTCGGGGTTCAGCGGTCGGTCAGCCGCGTTCGCGATAGCGCGCTTGCTCTCGGTCATTGGCCTTCCTCATGCTGATGATCCGGCGAGTATGATCCCGTTCGGTCCAAACGACGACCACCATCCGTCCGTCGAGCATTCCCACCGTGATCGATCGCGCTTCGCGGTAGTCCATTCGCTCGTCCCGGAAGGTCGTCACCGCGGCGGCGAAGACTTCAGGGGTGCGTGCGAAATCGAGGCCCCTCTTGCGCAACGTCACCAGACGCTTCGCGGGATCGAACGTGATCTCCATCGACCGGCTTGAGGCCGGCGCGCGCCTACTCGGCCGCCACCGGCATCCGTGCCATCTCCATCTCGCGCAACGCCCGGCGGTACTCCACCGGCATCACCTTGACGAACTTGGTGCGGTAGCCCGCCCAGTCGTCGAGGATCGCCTTGGCACGCGGGCTGCCCGTGTATTTCAGGTGATTGGTGATGAGCTGCGACAGGCGCTCCTCGTCGTGGCCGGACATGTCGGCGAGGATGTCGACGCGGCCCTTGGTCTCCAGGTCGCCGTCCTGGTGGAAGCGGCGCATCAGGTCGTCCTCCTCCTCGACCGGCTCGAGATCGACCATCGAGAGGTTGCAGCGCGCCGAGAACGAGCCGTCCTCGTCGAGCACGTAGGCGATGCCGCCGGACATGCCGGCGGCGAAGTTCCGCCCGGTCTCGCCGATCGACACGACCACGCCGCCGGTCATGTACTCGCAGCCATGGTCGCCCATGCCCTCGACGACGGTGATCGCACCGGAGTTGCGCACGGCGAAGCGCTCGCCGGCCGAGCCGCGGACGTAGCACTCGCCGGCGATGGCGCCGTAGAGCACGGTGTTGCCGACCATGATGGTCCTGTCGGCGGGCGCCTTCAGCGCGTCGCTCGGCCGGATGATCAGCTTGCCGCCCGACAGGCCCTTGCCGACGTAGTCGTTGCCGTGGCCGGTGAGCTCGATCGTCACGCCGGCCGCGACCCAGGCGCCGAAGCTCTGGCCGGCCGTGCCGGAGAGCTTCACCACGATGGTGTCGTCGGGCAGGCCCTCGTGACCGTGCGCCTTGGCGACGGCGCCCGAGAGCATCGCGCCCGCGGTGCGGTCGGAATTGCGGATCACGTCGTGGAGCACCACCGGCTCGCCGGTGTCGATCGCGTTCTGCGCGCGGGCGATCAGGCGCCGGTCGAGGACGTGGTCGATCGGGTGCTTCTGCGTCTCGACCCAGCGGATGGCGACCTCCGGCCCGACGTCGGGACGGTGGAACAGCTTCGAGAAGTCGAGCCCGCGCGCCTTCCAGTGCTGGATCGCCTCGACCTTGTCGAGGAAGTCGGAACGCCCGACGAGGTCCTCGAGCTTGGTGAAGCCCATCGTCGCGATCAGCTCGCGCAGCTCCTCGGCGACGTAGAAGAAGTAGTTCACCACGTGCTCGGGGGTGCCCTTGAAGCGCTTGCGCAGCACCGGGTCCTGGGTCGCGACGCCGACCGGGCAGGTGTTGAGGTGGCACTTGCGCATCATGATGCAGCCGGCCGCGATCAGCGGCGCGGTCGAGAAGCCGAACTGGTCGGCGCCGAGCAGGGCCGCGATCAGCACGTCGCGGCCGGTGCGGATGCCGCCGTCGGCCTGCAGCGCGACGCGGCCGCGCAGGTGGTTCATCACCAGCGTCTGCTGCGTCTCGGCGAGGCCGGTCTCCCACGGGCCGCCGGCATGCTTGAGCGAGGTCAGCGGCGCCGCGCCGGTGCCGCCGTCGAAGCCCGAGATGGTGATGTGGTCGGCCCGCGCCTTGGCGACGCCGGTCGCGACCGTGCCGACACCGACCTCGGAGACGAGCTTGACCGAGACGTCGGCCGCCGGGTTCACGTTCTTCAGGTCGAAGATCAGCTGCGCCAGATCCTCGATCGAGTAGATGTCGTGGTGCGGCGGCGGCGAGATCAGGCCGACGCCGGGCGTGGCATAGCGGACCTTGGCGATCTTGGCGTCGACCTTGTGGCCGGGCAGCTGTCCGCCCTCGCCGGGCTTGGCGCCCTGCGCGACCTTGATCTGCATCATGTCGGCGTTGACGAGGTACTCGGTCGTGACGCCGAAGCGGCCGGACGCGACCTGCTTGATCGACGAGCGGCGCGAGCGACCGTCCGGCAGCGGCTTGAAGCGCTCGACCTCCTCGCCGCCCTCGCCCGAGTTCGAGCGACCGCCGAAGGAGTTCAGGGCGATCGCCAGGGTCTCGTGCGCCTCCTTCGAGATCGAGCCGTAGGACATCGCGCCGGTGGCGAAGCGCTTGACGATGTCGGCGGCCGGCTCGACGCTCTCCACGGGCACCGGCTCGCGCCCGATCTCGCCGGCGAGCTTGATCCGGAACAGGCCGCGCAGGGTCTTGAGCTGCTGCTCCTGGTCGTTCACCAGCTTGGCGTATTCGCGGTAGCGCTCGGGCACGCCGAGGCGCACCGCATGCTGCAGCGTCGCAACGGTGTCCGGGGTCCAGGTATGGGCCTCGCCGCGGAGCCGGTAGGCGTACTCGCCGCCGACATCGAGGGCGTTGCGATAGATCGGCGCGTCGCCGAACGCGTCGGCGTGGCGGCGCACGGTCTCCTCGGCGATCTCGGCCATGCCGACGCCCTCGACCATCGTCGCGGTGCCGAAGAAGTCGCGCGCGACGAAGGCCGAGTTCAGCCCGATCGCGTCGAAGATCTGCGCGCCGCAATAGGACTGGTAGGTCGAGATGCCCATCTTCGACATGACCTTCAGCAGGCCCTTATCGATCGACTTGATGTAGCGGTAGATGATCTCCTCGTCGACGAGGTCCGGCGGGAACTCGTGCTTCATCGCCACCAGCGTCTCGAAGGCGAGATACGGGTTGATCGCCTCGGCGCCGTAGCCGGCCAGGCACGCGAAGTGATGGATCTCGCGCGGCTCGCCCGATTCGACCACGAGCCCGACCGAGGTGCGCAGCCCCTTGCGGATCAGGTAGTTGTGCACGGCCGCCGTGGCCAGCAGCGCCGGGATCGGGATGCGGTCGGGGCCGACCGCGCGGTCGGACAGGACGATGATGTTGTAGCCGCCGCGCACCGCGACTTCCGCGCGGTCGCAGAGCCGGTCGAGCGCGCCGTTCATCGCCGCCGCGCCGGTCTCGGCCGGGTAGGTGATGTCCAGCGTCTTGGTGTCGAAGCGGTCCTCGAAATGGCCGATCGAGCGGATCTTCTCGAGATCCGTGTTGGTCAGGATCGGCTGGCGGACTTCCAGGCGCTTGCGGCGCGAGGCACCTTCCATGTCGAGCAGGTTCGGGCGCGGGCCGATGAACGAGACGAGGCTCATCACGGCCTCCTCGCGGATCGGGTCGATCGGCGGGTTGGTGACCTGCGCGAAGTTCTGCTTGAAGTAGGTGTAGAGTGACTTCGACTTGTCGGACAGAGCGGAGAGCGGCGTGTCGGTGCCCATCGAGCCGACCGCCTCCTGGCCGGTCACGGCCATCGGCGCCATAAGCAGCTTGAGGTCTTCCTGGCTGTAGCCGAAGGCCTGCTGCCGATCGAGCAGCGACACGTCGGTGCGGCTCTCGCGGGCGGTGACCGGCTTGAGGTCCTCGAGCACGATCTGGGTGTTCTTCACCCACTCCGCGTAGGGGTGCGCGGCGGCGAGCTCGCCCTTGATCTCCTCGTCGTCGACGATGCGGCCCTTCTCGAGGTCGATCAGCAGCATCCGGCCCGGCTGCAGGCGCCAGGACTGGACGATCTTCTCGTCCGGGATCGGCAGAACGCCCATCTCCGAGGCGAGCACGACGAGGCCGTCGTCGGTGACGACGTAGCGGGCGGGGCGGAGGCCGTTGCGGTCGAGGGTCGCGCCGATCTGCCGGCCGTCGGTGAAGGCGACGGCGGCGGGCCCGTCCCACGGCTCCATCAGCGCGGCATGGTACTCGTAGAACGAGCGCCGATCTTCGCCCATCAAAGGGTTGCCGGCCCAGGCCTCGGGGATGAGCATCATCATCGCGTGGGCCAGCGGGTAGCCGCCCATCACGAGGAACTCGAGCGCGTTGTCGAAGCACGCGGTGTCGGACTGGCCCTCGTAGGAGATCGGCCAGATCTTCGAGATGTCGTTGCCGAACAGCTCCGAATCGACGCTCGCCTGGCGGGCCGACATCCAGTTCACGTTGCCGCGCAGCGTGTTGATCTCGCCGTTATGCGCCACCATCCGGTAGGGGTGCGACAGGCGCCAGGTCGGGAAGGTGTTGGTGGCGAAGCGCTGGTGCACCAGCGCGATTGCCGAGACGAAGCGCTGATCCTTCAGGTCGAGGAAGTAGTTCCCGAGCTGGTTCACCAGGACCATGCCCTTGTAGACGATGGTCCGGCTCGACACGGAGACGGGGTAGAACTCCATCACCCGCGGGTCCTTCAGGCCGTAGACGCGGCCGGAGATCACCTTGCGGGCGACGTAGATGCGCCGCTCGAACGCGTCGCCGTCGGTCGCCGAGGCCGGGCGCCCGATGAAGAGCTGGCGGTGATGCGGCTCGGTCGCCTTCACGGCGATGCCGAGGTCCTCGGGGTCGACCGGCACGTCGCGCCAGCCGAGCAGGGGCAGCCCTTCCGACGCGAGCGCTTCCTCGACGATGGCCTCGATGATCGCGCGCGGCTCGTCGGCCTTCGGCATGAACAGCTGCGCGATGGCGTAGTCGCCGGCCGGGGGCAGCTCGAAGCCGAGGCGCGAGCATTCCTCGGCGAAGAAGGCGTGCGGGATCTGCGTGAGGATGCCGCAGCCGTCGCCCATCTTCGGGTCGGCTCCGACCGCGCCGCGATGGTCGAGGTTCTCCAGGATCTTCAGGCCCTGTTCGACGATGGCGTGGGTGCGCCGGTCGTGCATGTCGGCGACGAAGCCGACGCCGCAGCCGTCCCGCTCGTTGCGGGGATCGTAGGCGCCCTGCGCCACCGGCATCGCCGGATCGCGCACCACCAGCGGCGCGACGCCGTCGCGGGCCGCCGGCGCCGTGTCGGCGTTGAGGTTCCCGCTCACGGCCATGTCCGCATTCCCGAAAGCCGCCATGCCCACCATCCCCGAAAGATCGACCAGACCCGTTCGAACGCCCATGCCCGACAGGCGAGCATGTTTCATGCCCGGCGCTCAAGCGAGGCCGGGCCACTCATCTTGTCTCGTCGGGTCTCGGGAGGGTCCTCGGTGGAGGAAGCGCCCGCTACCCGCGGGCTCGCACCGGCCCGATGTCAGCCGGCGTGGGCCCGGATCGCCTCTGCGGCGACCGGCTCGCGATCTCGTTTCGACGTCACGATGGTCACGTCCCGAAACCCTCTGCCCAGGCCTGAACGGCCCCACCGCGCGGCATCGTTCGCACGCGCGCACCGGAAATGGGACAGTCATACTGTCCTAACGCTGCAAACTGGCAGATTTCAAAAATTCCAGCAAGGGCCCCGCGGGACCAAAAGCGGCGTTTCGATGCCGCATCCCATGACGGATCCCATGTCCGGTCCCATGTCCGCCCCCACGCCGGATCGGCAGGCGACCCAATTCCCCGTCGTGCGAGGGGCGATGCGAACGGGTGGATCGGCGTCGAGATCGGCCCTTCGCTGCCCGCTTTCTCCCGCAATTGCGCCCAAATCCTCCGCTCAAAGGCGAGCGCCGAGCACAAGCGGCATGCGGGGCAACGACCCTGCCGGAATGGCCGAAGGACACGCGGGACGCGGTCCTTCGGCGCGGGGCCCGGGCCGGATCGTCGGCAGGTCCCGATCGGGACTCCCCGGCGCGGGGCGAGCGCCTGCGGAGAATCGGGCGATCTTGAGAATGCGACCGGGAGGTCAGCCGTGAACCGATCCTATCGTCGTCTCCGTGCGGGCCTCGCCGCCTGCGCCCTGCTGATCGGTGCCGCCGACGCGGCGCGGGCGCAATACGCGTACGACGAGGCGATCATGCCGCCGCGCGCCGTCGCATGGCGCCTGAGCGAGCGCGGCTTCAGCGGCATGAGCCGCCCGCGCTTCGACGGACGCGCCTACATCGTCGAGGCCTTCAACCCGATGGGTGCCCGCGTGCGCCTGTTCGTCGATGCCCGGGACGGCGCGATCCTCGGCCGCCAGCGCCTCGACGACGGCCCGATCGCCCTTGCCCGCCCGGCGCCCGGCTACGGCTGGACCGAAGAGGACGAGATGCCGCGCCAGCCGATGCGGCAGGCCGAGCGCCTGCTCCCGCCGGCCGACATCCCGTTGCCCGAGGCGCGCGGAATGCCCCTGCGCCGTGCGCCGGCCGAGGCCGATTATACCCGACCCGACGGATCGAACGGCATGCCGGGGCGCACGCTCGCGGACCCGAACCCGCAGGGCATCAACCCCGATCGGCGCGGCCCCGCCGAATCGCCGCGCAAGCTCGCCCGAGTCGCCAACCCGCCCCGGTTGTCCGAGACCAAAGCGCTCGACGAGAAGGCGCGCGATGGCAAGGCGATCGAAGGAAAAGCGCAGGCGCGCACCGTTCCCGAGGCGCCCAAGCTCCGCCCGGTGGACGCCGCCAAGCCCGAGGCGAAGCCGGAGGCTCCCGTCGCCGCCGTGGATCAGCCGAAGGCCGCGCCGGTTCCCGGCGTCACGCCGACTCCGGCAGCGGTCCAGCCGCCCGCCGACGGGACCTTGGCCAAGTCAGTCGAATCGAAGCCGGGCGAATCGAAGCCGGCGGACGTGAAGACCTCGGAGGTCAAACCCGCCGACCAGAGCTGGAAGAATCCGCCCGAGGCCAAGCGCAACGTCCGCGTCATCGGTGGCGCGACCCTCGTGCCGGGCGCGCCGGACAAGGACGCGCCGACACCCTGATCGGCCGCTACCCTGCGCGGCCGACCACGCGCTCTTCCCCGCAGAACAGCGTGAACGAATCGGCCCGGGCGATGGCGCAGAGCGTCATGTCGTGCAGGCGCGCCCGCTCGATCGCGAGCGAGGTCGGGGCCGAGATCGCGACCAGGACCGACGCGCCGAAATGCGCAGCCTTCTCGACCATCTCGAACGAGCACCGGCTGGTGATCACCAGGAAGCCCGCGGCCGGGTCGGTTCCCGTCCGGATCAGCGCCCCGATCAGCTTGTCCAGCGCGTTGTGCCGGCCGACATCCTCGCGGACCGCCACGAGGCTCCCGTCGAGGCGCGCCCAGGCGGCGGCGTGCACGGCCCGCGTCTCGCGCCCGAGCACCTGGGAATCGCCGAGATCCAACAAGGCCCGCGCGATCGCCTCCGTCCCGACGCGCACGCGGCCCGACGCGGCCCGGGTCTCGGCCCGCGGCAGGGCGGCGAGATCCTCGATCCCGCAGACGCCGCAGCCGGTGCGCCCGCTGATCGCGCGCTTGCGGGCGAGATGCTCGCGCAGGCGCCCGGGCGCCAAATCCACCAGCAGGCGCAGCCCGCCGTCGCCCGGCTCGACCGCGGCGCCGCGAATCTCGTCGGCCGCCGCGACGATGCCTTCGGTCAGGCTGAAGCCGTAGGCGAAATCCTCCAGGTCGGCCGGCGTCGCCATCATCACCGCATAGGGCACGCTGCCGTAGACGAGGTTCACCGGCATCTCGACGGCGAGCGCGCGGTGATCGTCGCGCGGCTCCGGCGCGGCGTAGGCGACGACG
The DNA here is from genome assembly GCF_022829665.1 of Methylobacterium sp. E-041. Classification (NCBI taxonomy): domain Bacteria; kingdom Pseudomonadati; phylum Pseudomonadota; class Alphaproteobacteria; order Hyphomicrobiales; family Methylobacteriaceae; genus Methylobacterium; species Methylobacterium sp. E-041. Next base: position 18,220 of record NZ_JAKSYQ010000043.1, read on the forward strand.
CGGGTCGCCACCTGCAAGGCCGTCTCCTGCAAGGCCGTCTCACGCAGGCCCGTCTCCGAAGTGGCCTGAACCGGCCGCCGTCCGTCCGTCATGGGCTGTTCCCGCCGCTCGACCCGAGCACGCCCTATAGCAGGCCGCGGGCCGAGCCGCCCCTGCGGCGATCGCCCGGGTGACGGAGCGGAGCGTCCGGAAAGCGTGCGATGCGACGCTTGTGCGGTTGCGCCTTTCACGACCTTGTGGTCTGACACCGCGATCGGATACCCGGGCCACGCGCCTTCGGGGCGTCCATTCCGTCGAGCGACACCGCAAACCTCGTTCAAGCAAGATGCGGGCGGTCGACGGAGCGTAACGTGACCAAGGGGAGCCACGAGAGGCACATGCGGACGGCGCAGACGAAACACCGCTCCATGAGGGGGCTCGCCGCGTTCGGCGCGCTGCTCCTGACGTCGTCGCAGGCCCTGGCCGCCGGCATCGGCCAGCCCGAGCCCTGGCAGATGGACCGCCAGGTCCCCGTGACCGAGAACGCCCGCGACATCCTCCAGTTCGAGTCGTGGGTGCACTGGCTGTCGCTGGCCATCTGCGTGTTCGTGCTCGGCCTGATCCTGTGGTGCATCTACCGCTTCAGCGAGAAGCGGAACCCGACGCCCTCGAAAACCACCCACAACACCCTGATCGAGGTGGCCTGGACCATCGTCCCGGTGCTCATCCTCGTCGCCGTCGCGATCCCGTCGTTCCGCCTGCTGCGCGTGCAGCTGTCGGATCCGAAGTCCGACGTGATGATCAAGGTCACCGGCCACGCCTGGTACTGGTCCTACGAGTACCCCGCCGACCAGGGCGGCGGCTTCTCGTTCGACGCCAACATCGACGAGGACAAGCAGCCGCGGCTGCTGCAGACCGACAACGAGATGGTCGTTCCGGTGAACAAGATCGTCAAGATCCAGGTCACCGCCGCCGACGTCATGCATTCCTGGGCGATGCCGTCCTTCGGCTTCAAGATCGACGCCGTCCCCGGCCGCCTCAACCAGTTCTGGTTCAAGGCCGACCGCGAGGGCACCTATCACGGCCAGTGCTCCGAGCTCTGCGGCCAGCGCCACGCCTACATGCCGATCGTCGTCCGCGTCGTGAACGACGAGGCCTACGCAGCCTGGCTCGGCGAGGCCAAGACCAAGTACGCCCGCATCGACGACGGGTCCAAGCTCGCCGACGCCCGGTAGCGGGCGCGCCTCGGGCCGGCGCCGCGACGGCGCCGGCCCGACCCACCGAGATCTCGAGAGACACGCACAAGGCTCAGCTCAGATGGCAACCGCCGCAGCGCATGCAGGGGCCCACGAGGCCCACGACCACAAACCCTCGTTCTTCGCCCGCTGGTTCCTGTCGACGAACCACAAGGACATCGGCACGCTCTACCTGCTGTTCGCGTTCTGCGCGGGCATGATCGGTGCGTTCCTGTCCTTCGGCATCCGGATGGAGATGGAGGCGCCCGGCCTCCAGTACTTCTCCAATCCGCAGACCTACAACGTCTTCGTCACCGGCCACGGCCTCATCATGGTATTCTTCATGGTGATGCCCGCGCTGATCGGCGGGTTCGGCAATTGGTTCGTGCCGCTGATGATCGGCGCGCCGGACATGGCCTTCCCGCGCATGAACAACATCTCGTTCTGGCTGACGGTGGCGGGCTTCTGCAGCCTGATCTGCTCGCTGTTCGTCGAGGGCGCGCCCGGCGCGTCCGGCGCCGGCACCGGCTGGACCGTCTACCCGCCGCTCTCCACCGCCGGCCATCCCGGCCCGGCCGTCGACTTCGCGATCTTCGCGCTGCACCTCTCCGGCGCCGGCTCGATCCTCGGGGCGATCAACTTCATCACGACCATCCTCAACATGCGCGCCCCCGGCATGACGCTGCACAAGATGCCGCTCTTCGCCTGGGCCGAGCTCGTCACCGCCTTCCTGCTGCTGCTGTCGCTCCCGGTCCTCGCCGGCGCGATCACCATGCTGCTCACCGACCGCAACTTCGGCACGACCTTCTTCGACCCGGCCGGCGGCGGCGACCCGATCCTGTACCAGCACCTGTTCTGGTTCTTCGGTCACCCCGAAGTGTACATCATGATCCTGCCGGCCTTCGGCATCGTCTCGCACATCATCGCCACGTTCTCGCGCAAGCCGGTCTTCGGCTACCTCGCGATGGCCTACGCGATGGTCGCGATCGGCGTCGTCGGCTTCGTCGTGTGGGCGCACCACATGTACACCGTCGGCCTGTCACTTCAGACGCAATCCTACTTCGTGTTCGCCACCATGGTGATCGCGGTGCCGACCGGCGTGAAGATCTTCTCCTGGATCGCGACGATGTGGGGCGGCTCGATCCGCTTCACCGCGGCGATGCACTGGGCGGTGGGCTTCATCTTCCTGTTCACGGTCGGCGGCGTCACCGGCGTCGTGCTCGCGAACTCGGCGGTCGATAAGTACCTGCACGACACCTACTACGTCGTCGCGCACTTCCACTACGTGCTTTCGCTCGGCGCCGTGTTCATCATCTTCGCCGGCATCTACTACTGGTTCCCGAAGATGACCGGCCACATCATCCCCGAATGGGCCGGCAAGCTGCACTTCTGGCTGGCCTTCATCGGCGCGAACATCCTGTTCTTCCCGATGCACTTCCTCGGGCTCGCCGGCATGCCGCGTCGCTACGCCGACTACCCGGAGGCGTTCGCGGGCTGGCACAAGGTCTCGACCTACGGCGGCCACATCTTCGGCCTCGGCATGATGGTGTTCGTGATCGGCGTCATCCTCGCCTTCCGCTCGAAGGAGCGGGCCGCGGACAACCCCTGGGGTCCCGGCGCGACCACCCTGGAGTGGACGCTGTCGTCGCCGCCGCCCTTCCACCAGTTCGAGACGCTGCCCCGCATCGTCGACGAGCCGGGTCACCACTAACCACTTCGCGGGGGCCGCATCGCGCGGCCCCCGCCCTTCCCCGGATCCTTCCCGCGAAGGGTCCCGGCAAGGGCGGTGCGACGGTCCGGTCTGAGCGGCGCTCGGCAGGATCCCCCCTTTTTCCGGGCGTGCGACGCCCGGACGTTTGGAACTGTTCCGGTTCGCGACTTCCCGTGCCGGATCGAGCGCTCCCGCCGCGCGGGCCCGAGCGCGAAAAGCAGAATGGTTGCGGTGTCCATGACCACCCTGTCGAACAGCCTGCCCGCCGGCGCGACGCCGGTCTCGGTCGTCGGCGGAGACGTGCCCGACTACTTCGCCCTGCTGAAACCGCGGGTGATGGTGCTGGTGATCTTCACCGCCCTCGTCGGCATGGTGGTGTCGCACGGCCACGTGCCGCCGGCCGTCGCGGTGATCTCGCTGCTGATGATCGCCATCGGCGCCGGCGCCTCGGGCTGCCTCAACATGTGGTGGGACGCCGACATCGACGCGATCATGACGCGCACCGCCAAGCGCCCGATCCCCGACGGCCGCATCCAGCCGAACGAAGCCCTAGCCTTCGGCCTCGTGCTCTCGGTCGGCTCGGTGATGGTGCTCGGGCTCGCCGCGAACTGGCTCTCGGCCGGGCTGCTCGCCTTCACCATCGTGTTCTACGCGGTGATCTACTCGATGTGGCTCAAGCGGGCGACCGCTCAGAACATCGTCATCGGCGGCGCCGCCGGTGCCCTCCCCCCGGTGATCGGGCAGGCGGTGGTGACCGGTTCGGTCGGCGTCGAATCGCTGGTTCTGTTCGCGATCATCTTCATCTGGACGCCGCCGCACTTCTGGGCGCTGGCCCTGGTGAAGGCCGGCGAGTACGCCAAGGCCGGAATCCCGATGATGCCGAACACCGCCGGCCCGACCTCGACCCGCCGCCAGATCATCTACTACACGCTGCTGCTCGCGCCGCTCGGCCTCTTGCCGGTCTGGCTCGGCTTCGCCGGCCTGCTCTACGCGGTGGTCGGCGTGCTGGGCGGCCTCGGCATGCTGGCCTTCAGCGTGCAGGTCTATCGCAACCGCGAGGGCGAGGCCGAGAAGAAGGCCGCCATGGGGATGTTCGGCTTCTCGATCCTCTACCTCTTCGTTCTGTTCTCGGCGCTGCTCGCCGAGCAGAGCCTCGGCCTGTTCCGCCCGGTCTTCGCCTGATGGAATACGATCCGCACGGCTTTCCCAAAATCGAGATGCGCCCCCTCACCCCCGAGGAGGAGGCGCGCCGGCGCAAGCGCTCGATCGCGATCGCCCTGGCGCTCGGCGCCATGGTGCTGCTGTTCTTCGTCCTGACGATCGCCAAGCTCGGGCCGCAGATCCTGAACCGGCCGCTCTGATGAGCACACCGAACACCGACAGGACGATGCTGCGCACCGCCTTCGCCTGCGGCGGCATGGCCGTGGGCATGATCGGCCTCGCCTTCGCGTCGGTGCCGCTCTACGACGCGTTCTGCAAGGCGACCGGCTACGACGGCACGCCGCGCCAGGGCCCGGCGCTCACCGCCGGCGTCGCCACCGACGACAGCATGGTCGTCCACTTCGACACCAACGTGTCTTCCTCGCTGCCGTGGCGGTTCAAGGCCGAGTCGCGCCGGGTCCAGGCGCATCTCGGCGAGACGAAGACCGTCTTCTTCCAGGTCAAGAACACCGGCACGACGCCGTCCACCGGCGTGGCGACCTTCAACGTGCAGCCCGGGCTGATGGGCAGCTACTTCGTCAAGATCGAGTGCTTCTGCTTCAAGGAGCAGATGCTCCAGCCGGGCGAGACGCTCGACGTGCCGGTGGTGTTCTACATCGATCCCGAGGTGCGCAAGGATACGAACACCGCGCATCTCTCCGAGATGACGCTGTCCTACACCTATTTCGCCTCGAAGAACGGCGAGCCGGTCACGGCTGCGGTCGCCAACACGAGCACACCCGGAAACAAGCGGGATTTCTGACCGCGCCGGGATTTCCCGGTGCGCGAAGCGTGACAACACGCGCCCGCCTCCGCTAAGGGTGCGGGTAGACCGGACGGGCCGGACGGCCCGAATTCGGCGTTCAGGGTAAGCGGACCGCGAGCCGGCGACGGCGCAGGACCGACGGGGTCGAGGAGAGACGGGTAAGATGGCCGAGGCGCACGCCAAGAATCACGACTTCCACATCCTCGCACCGAGCCCTTGGCCGCTCATCGGCGCCTTCTCCGGCTTCGTGATGGCCTTCGGCGCCGTGTTCTGGATGAAGAGCCTGCAGATCGGCACGCTCACCCCCGGCCCCTACATCTTCGGCGCCGGCTCGCTCGGCGTGCTCTACACCATGTTCTCGTGGTGGAAGGACGTGGTCCACGAGGCCAACCAAGGCGACCACACCCGCGTGGTGCAGCTTCATCACCGCTACGGCATGATGATGTTCATCGCCTCCGAGGTGATGTTCTTCGTCGCGTGGTTCTGGGCCTATTTCGAGGCGGCGCTCTACACCGCCGACCCGATCCAGGCCTCGCGCGTCGGCTTCACCGGCGGCGTCTGGCCGCCGAAGGGGATCGAGGCGTTCGACCCCTGGCACCTGCCGCTGCTCAACACCCTGATCCTGTTGACCTCCGGCACCACCGTGACCTGGGCCCACCACGCGCTGCTCCACGACGACCGCAAGGGCCTGAAGTACGGCCTGTGGCTGACCGTGATCCTCGGCGTGCTGTTCACCGCCTGCCAGGCCTACGAGTACGGCCACGCGCATTTCGGCTTCGCCGGCAGCATCTACTCGTCGACCTTCTTCATGGCGACGGGCTTCCACGGCGCGCACGTCCTCATCGGCACGATCTTCCTCGGGATCTGCCTGTACCGCGCTTATCTCGGCCAGTTCACGGTCAAGCAGCATCTCGGGTTCGAGTTCGCCGCCTGGTACTGGCACTTCGTCGACGTGGTGTGGCTGTTCCTGTTCGCGGCGATATACGTCTGGGGCTCGGGCGCCGGGCACGCGGCGCACTAAGCGCGATCGGGCAGGATCCCCTGTGACGCAGGGGGGACATGCGTCGAAGGGCGGCTCCGGCCGCCCTTTTTCGTGTCCGGGCACCCATATCCTCGGTGAAGCCGACACGTGGTGCATCGCTGCGGGGCTTCACGTCATGCAAGGAACCTGAGCTTGGCCCGGACCTACACGCCACAAGCACCGATCTCGACCGGCCTGCGCGGCCGCTGCCCGCGCTGCGGCGAAGGCCACATGTTCAAGGGGTTCCTCACCGTCGCCCCCGCCTGCGAGGTCTGCAGCCTCGACTACGGCGCGTTCGATTCCGGCGACGGGCCGGCCTTCTTCGTGATGTCGATCGTCGGCATCCTCGTGGTCGGCCTCGCCCTGTGGATGGAGATCACCTACCAGCCGCCGATGTGGGTCCACGCGCTGGTGGCCGGATCGCTCTCGATCGGCCTCAGCCTGATCCTGGTCCGCCCGCTGAAGGGCATGCTGCTGGCCCTGCAATACACCAACAAGGCCGAGCAGGGACGCTTCGAGCCGTGACCGCGGCCGAGACCGCCTCGCGGACGCGCCCCGGCGCGATCCGCGACCTTGTCCCGCCGGCGCTCGCGACGCTGATGGCACTCGCGATCCTCCTCGGCCTCGGAGCGTGGCAGCTCGAGCGCAAGGGCGAGAAGGAGGCGCTGATCGCCCGCATCGTCTCGCGCTCGCAGGCCGAGCCGGTGCCGCCGCCCGCCGACTGGAACCCGGCGCGCGACGAGTTCGAGCATGTCCGCGTCGGCGGCCGCTTCCTCAACGATCGCGAGACGCTGGTCCACGGGCTCGCGGCCGGCGAGACGCCGGGCCGCGCGCTGCAGGGCTACTACGTGATCACGCCGTTCCGGCGCCACGACGGCTCGATGGTGCTGGTCAACCGCGGCTTCGTGCCGACCGAGCTGAAGAACCAGGCCGACCGCCGCGACGGGCTCGTCGAGGGCGACACCACGATCGTCGGCCTGATGCGCGGCAGCGAGCCACGGACGATGTTCGTGCCGGCGCCCGATCCGGTGCGCAACGAGTGGTTCAACCGCGACGTGCCGGGCATCGCCGCGGCGCGCGGCTTCCCGGAGGCCGCCCCCTACCTGATCGAGGCGGATGCCGCGCCCGGCAGCCGGACCTGGCCGCGCGGCGGGCAGCTCCGGGTCGACCTGCCCAACAACCATCTGCAATACGCCTTCACCTGGTTCGGCATCGCCGCCTGCCTGCTCGGCGTCTTTTCCGTGTTTGCCTGGAAGCGCCTGCACGAGCCGGACGCGCCTTCCGGCGCCTGAGGCCGGGCTTGCGGCGGCGGCGACGCCGGCTACACTCGCTGCGTCCCATGGCGGAGTGATCCGATGCGCAGCTGGCTCGCCCTGTTCCTCGCCCTCGCGTTGACGTCGGCGCACGCCGCCGACGACGGCGCCCGCGAGGCGGCCCGCGCGGCGATCACCCGGCAGGCCGAGGCGCTGGTGCGCGACGACGCCGCCACCGCCTACGCCCAGGCCGCCCCGGCGATCCAGGGCATGTTTCCGACCGCCGACGTGTTCCTCGGCATGGTGCGCAACAACTACCGGCCGGTCTATCGGCACCGCACCTTCGTGTTCGGGCAGATGCAGGACCTCGGCGACGGGGCGCTTTCGCAGGACGTTGCGATCCAGGATGAGGACGGCGTCGACTGGACCGCCGTCTACAGCCTCGAGCGCGGCGCCGACGGAGCGTGGCGCATCAGCGGCTGCCGGCTGGTCAAGGCCGAGGGCACGAACGCCTGAACCCGCCTCGGCGGTCTTCGACACGCCCGACCGCATCGTGTAGAGGGGGCGCCTTCCCCGGAGGCCCCCGTGCTGCACGTCTCGACCCGCGGATCCGCCGCGCCGCTCTCGTTCTCCGATGCCCTGCTCGCCGGGCTCGCCCGCGACGGCGGCCTCTACGTGCCGGAGGCGTGGCCGACCTTGTCCGCGAGCGAGATCGCGGGGCTGGCCGGCAAGCGCTACGCCGACGCCGCCAAGCTGGTGCTGCGCCCCCTGATCGACGGCGAGATCGCGGATGCCGACCTCGACCGGATGATTGAGGAGGCCTACGCCACCTTCCGCCACCCGGCGATCTGCCCGCTGACCCAGCTCGACGACAACCTGTTCCTGCTTGAGCTCTTCCACGGCCCGACGCTCGCGTTCAAGGACGTGGCGATGCAGCTGCTTGGGCGGCTGATGGACCACGTGCTCCGCGCCCGCGGCAGCCGCGCCACCATCGTCGGCGCGACCTCGGGCGACACCGGCAGCGCCGCGGTCGAGGCCTTCGGCGGGCTCGACCAGGTCGACATCTTCATCCTGTTCCCGCACGGCCGCGTCTCGGAGGTGCAGCGCCGGCAGATGACCTCGGTCGACGCGCCGAACGTCCACGCGCTCGCGGTCGACGGCAACTTCGACGACTGCCAGAACATGGTGAAGGCCATGTTCCAGCACGCCGACTTCGCCGACGCGGTGAAGCTCTCGGGCGTCAACTCGATCAACTGGGCCCGCGTCGCGGCGCAGGCCGTGTACTACTTCACCAGCGCGGTCGCGCTCGGCGCGCCGCACCGCAAGGTGTCGTTCGCGGTGCCGACCGGCAACTTCGGCGACGTGCTGGCCGGCTGGGTCGCCAAGCGCATGGGGCTGCCGATCGAGCGCCTGATGATCGGCACCAACGCCAACGACATCCTGGCGCGCACCCTCGAGCACGGCGTCTACGAGCTGCGCGGCGTCCAGGCCACGACCTCGCCCTCGATGGACATCCAGATCTCGTCGAACTTCGAGCGGCTGCTGTTCGAGGCGCTCGATCGCGACACCGCCTCGCTCGGCCGCCTCATGTCCGGGCTCAAGCAGTCCGGCGGCTTCAGCCTCGACGAGGGAGTGCTCGCCAAGGTGCGTGCCGAGTTCGACGCCACCGCCGTGTCGGAGCCCGACGTGATGGACGAGATCGCCCAGACCCACGCCGCCACCGGGCACGTGCTCGATCCCCACAGCGCCATCGGCGTGCGGGCCGCCCGCCGCCTGCTGCGGCAGGACCCGGCGACCCCGGTGGTGGCGCTGGCGACCGCGCACGCCGCCAAGTTCCCCGACGCGGTGAGCCGCGCCACCGGCGGCCTTCGCCCCGCCCTCCCCCCGCATCTCGCCGACCTGATGGACCGGCCCGAGCGCATGACGCGGGTCGGCAACGACCAGGCCGCGGTCGAGGCCCTGATCCGCGACCGCGCGCGCATCACGAGGGGCGCATGAACCAGCACTTCGCCACCCACGCCGCCTCTCCGGGCCTGCGCATCACCACCCTCGACAACGGCGTCACCGTCGCGACCGAAGCGATGCCGGGCGTGGCCACCGCGACGCTCGGCGTCTGGGTCGGGGCGGGATCGCGCCACGAGCGCCCAGACGAGAACGGCCTGAGCCACCTCATCGAGCACATGGCGTTCAAGGGCACGCGCACGCGCTCGGCCCGGGCCATCGCCGAGGACATCGAGAACCTCGGCGGCGAGATCAACGCCGCGACCTCGGCCGAGGGCACGAGCTACACCGCGCGGGTGCTCGGCGAGGATGTCGGCACCGCGCTCGACGTGCTCGGCGACATCCTGACCGATTCCGTGTTCGACGCGGGCGAGCTCGCCCGCGAGAAGGGCGTGATCCTGCAGGAACATGCCGGGATCGAGGACACGCCGGACGACGTGGTCTACGACGCCTTCACCGAGGCCGCCTTCCCCGGGCAGCCGATCGGGCGCCCGATCATCGGCCGGCCGGAGACCATCCGGAGCTTCGACGAGGCCGGCATCCGCGCCTACCTCGCCCGCGAATACACCCCCGACCGCTTCGTGGTCGCCGCCGCCGGCGCCGTCGAGCACGAGGCCTTCGTCGCGTCGGCCGAGCGCCATTTCGGCGCCATGCCGAGGTCGAGCGCGCCCGAGGCGATCCCCGGGACCTATGCCGGCGGCGAGCGGCGCATGCCGAAGAAGCTCGAGCAGGCCAACGTGGTGATCGGCCTGCCCGGCCTGTCGTTCCGCGACGACGCCTACTACGCGCTGCACATGTTCTCGCAGGTGCTCGGCGGCGGGCTGACCTCGCGGCTCTGGCAGGAGGTGCGCGAGACCCGTGGCCTCGCCTACGAGATCCAGGCGTTTCACTGGCCGTTCTCCGATTGCGGGCTGTTCGGCATCGGCGCGGCGACCTCCGGCGCGGACCTGCCCGAGCTCGTCGAGGTGACGCTGTCGGCGACCGCGCGCGCGGCACGCGACCTCGACACCGTCGAGATCGCCCGCGCCAAGGCGCAGCTGAAGGTCTCGCTGCTCTCCGCGCTGGAGACGCCCGGCGGCCGGATCGAGCGCAACGCGCGCCAGATCCTCGCCTGGGGCCGCGTGATCCCGGCCGAGGAGGTGATCGCCAAGGTCGACGCCGTCACGGTGGACCACGTGCGCGCGGCCGGCCTCGCGGTCCTCGCCGGGGCGCCGACGCTCGCCGCCATCGGCCCGATCAAGAAGCTCCCGTCCCTCGACCGGATCACGGCGGTGCTGCGCGCCGCCTGAGCGAGACCGGGGACGACACGCCCGCGCTGCGACCGAAAACTTGTTTTGGCCGCAAAAGCGGGCGATCCCCGGCCCGGACGATCGCGTATGCCAGCGGTGGGTGACGCCGGCCGCCGGGCCTCTGCCGCCTTGCTCCAGGTTAATCCCGCCTCTACCACTGCGCGGAACCTGAGCCGTACTCGCCGCCGTACCCGGCCGGAACACTCGCCCGTTGCGCATCCTCGCCCTTTATCTCGCACTCTTCTGCGGCCTTCTGCTCAGCGGTTCCGCTCGGGCCGTGGAGGCGGTGCGGGTCACCCTCGACGCGCCGGTGATCGACCTGACGACGGCGATCGAGCGCTACCGCTCGGACGGCGACCTGATCCAGATCTCGACGGCACCGGGCAAGGACGGCATCGTCCGCCGCATCGTCGTGAAGGCGCGCGATGCCGGCGCGCGGCCCGACTGGATGGTGTTCGCGCTCACCAACGACACCGACGAGCAGATCGAGCGCATCCTCGTCGCGCCGCATTTCCGGCTGGTCGATTCCGGCGTGGTCTGGCCCGATCTCGGCGGCTCGCGCATCGCGGCGATCACCGCGAGCCAGGGCATCCGGCCCGAGCGCAACGAGAACCCGGAAGCCGACGAGTTCGTCATCACCCTCGATCCCGGCACGACGATCACCTACGTCGCCGAGCTGCGCGGCCCGAACATCCCGCAGGTGCACCTCTGGGATCAGGACGCCTACCGCAAGAAGGCCGCCGGCCTGACGCTCTACAAGGGCATCATCATCGGCATCAGCGGCCTGCTGGCGCTGTTCCTCACCATCGTCTTCGTGGTCAAGGGCGCGATCATCTTCCCCGCGGCGGCCGCGCTCGCCTGGTCGGTCCTGGCCTATGCCTGCATCGATTTCGGTTTCCTGCAGCGGGTCTTCCCGGTCACCGAGCTGGCGGAGCGGGTCTACCGCGCCTCGGCGGAGGCGGTGCTGGCCGCGACGCTGCTGGTGTTCCTGTTCGCCTACCTCAACCTCTCGCGCTGGCACGTGCGCTACAGCCACGTCGCGTTCTTCTGGCTGACCTTCCTGGCAGGGCTCGTCGGCCTCGCCCTGTTCGATCCGCCGGTGGCGGCGGGCGTCGCGCGCATCTCGATCGCCGCGGTCGCCGGGGTCGGGCTGCTGCTGATCGCCTACCTCGCCGCCCATAACGGCTACGACCGCGCCATCCTGCTCGTCCCGACCTGGACGCTGCTCGTCGTCTGGGTCACGGCCGCCGGCTTCGCGGTGACCGGCCAGATCGGCAGCGAGCTGACCCAGCCGGCGCTGATCGGCGGCCTCGTGCTGATCGTCATGCTGATCGGCTTCACGGTGATGCAGCACGCCTTCGCCGGCGGCGGCCTCACCCACGCCCTCGTCTCCGACACCGAGCGGCGGGCGCTGGCGCTCACCGGCGCCGGCGACGTGGTGTTCGACTGGGACGTGCCGGGCGACCGGGTCTTCGCCGGCCAGGAGATCGAGGTCCAGCTCGGCCTCAAGCGCGGCGCATTGGAGGGGCCGGCCGCGAACTGGCTCGGGCTGCTGCACCCGTTCGACATCGAGCGCTACTCGGCCACCCTCGACACCATGATCGAGGAGCGGCGCGGCCGCATCGTCCACGATTTCCGCCTGCGCACCTCGGGCGGGGCCTATTACTGGTACCGCCTCAAGGCCCGCCCGGTGATCGGCAACGACGGCGAGGTGATCCGCATCGTCGGCACCATCGCCGACGTCACCGAGATCAAGACCGCCGAGGAGCGCCTCCTGCACGACGCCGTGCACGACAGCCTCACCGGCCTGCCGAACCGCGAGCTGTTCGGCGACCGTCTCGATGCCGCGATCGCCTTCGCGAGCCAGGACCCGCGGCTGAAGCCGACGGTGATCGTCCTCGACATCGACCGGTTCAAGGGCATCAACGACGCGATCGGCCTCTCGGCCGGCGACTCGATCCTGCTCACCCTGTCGCGCCGCCTCGGCCGCCTGCTGCGGCCGCAGGACACGCTGGCGCGCGTGGCCGGCGACGAGTTCGCGGTCATCCTGCTGTCGGAACGCGATTCGGACCGCATCCTGGCCTTCGCGGAGATGATCCGCCGCGCCATCGCGACGCCGATCACCTATGCCGACCGCGAGATCTTCCTCACCGTCTCGATCGGCCTGGCGCTGCACGAGACCGGCGCCAGCCTCAAGCGCGACGAGGTGTTCAAGAACGCCGAGACCGCGATGGTCCAGGCCAAGCGCGGCGGCGGCGACCGCATCGAGGTGTTCCGCGCCGACATGCGCGCCGAGCGCTCGGACCGGCTGATGCTGGAGAGCGACCTCCGCCGCTCGCTCGAGCGCAACGAGATGAAGGTGCTGTTCCAGCCGGTCGTCCGCCTGGAGGACCGCACGGTGGCCGGCTTCGAGGCGATCCTGCGCTGGGATCACCCCAAGCTCGGGCGCATCCCGCCGGCCACCTTCATGCCGGTCGCGGAAGAGAGCGGGTTCGTCGTCAACCTCGGGATCTTCGCCCTCGAACGGACCGCGCTGGAGCTCGCCGCATGGCAGCGCTCGCTCGAGGTCGACCCGCCGATCTTCGCCTCGGTCAACGTCTCGTCGCGCCAGCTGCTGCGGCACGACCTGCTGCACGACGTGAAGACGGTGCTCGCCCGCTCCGGCGTGATCCCGGGCTCGCTCAAGCTCGAGCTCACCGAGAGCCTGGTGATGGAGAACCCCGAATACGCCGCGCAGATGCTGACCCGCATCCACGATCTCGGCGCCGGGCTCTCGCTCGACGATTTCGGCACCGGCTACTCGGCGCTGTCCTACCTGCAGCGCTTCCCCTTCGACACGATCAAGATCGACCAGTCCTTCGTCCGCCAGATGGCCTCGGGCAAGACGGCGATCCTGCGCTCGATCGTGCGGATGGCCAACGAGCTCAACCTCGCCATCGTCGCCGAGGGTGCGGAGTCCGAGGCCGACGCCCAGGCCTTAGCCGAGCTCGGCTGCGACTACGCGCAGGGCTACGCCTTCGGCGAGCCGATGACGATGCTGCAGGCCCGCCAGCTCGTGGGGGCGGCACCGGAAGCCGCCTGATCGCGGTTTCATCCCCAGGTCGATTGCTCCGGCGTCCCGAACTCTTGCACCCCCGTCCCGTGGTCGCCCTTCGCGTTGAAGCTAAGCTTTCGGCAGCCTACGGCTCGATCGCCGGCCGATCCCGCAGAACCATGCGCGAACGGAGGGCCGATGGGGCTGTCGACATCATGAAAAAACTTCTCTTCTCCGCCGAAGGCCGGATCGGGCGCGCGACCTTTTGGAAGGGCATCCTCGGCTCGGTGTTCGGCGCCATCATCGTCGCGTCCGCGCTGAACTACGTGCTGGCCCAGATGATCCCGAACGAGGCCGCCGCAGGGGAAGGCTTCAAGGTCGATGGGCCGGCAGCGATCCCGTTCGTAATCCTGAACCTCCTCACCACGGTCTTCATCGTCTGGTCGTCGGTCTGCCTCGGGATCAAGCGCTACCACGACCGCGACAAGCCCGGCGTCTGGGTGCTGCTCTCGCTCATTCCGCTCGGCAACCTCTGGTACTTTATCGAGACCGGGTTCCTGCGGGGCACGGTCGGCCCGAACACGTTCGGCCCCGACCCGCGCGGCCGCGGCCTCGCGACGTCCGCGGGCCTGTCTCCGGCGATCTGACGCCGCGCGATCGACGCTGCGACGATCGCGAATCGGTGACGTCGCAGCGTTTCCGCGCGACGATGCGCACCCATTTCGGTCGGCGCCGGGTGCGCAGCCGAATTTTTAGAAGGCGGACGGGCGCCATGCTCGCCCGTCGCCGACCGGAGGAATCGGCGCGTGACAACCGCGATTTAAGCCTCCCTTAACCATGCCGACGGAAGGTTGTGTGGAGAAATGGCAGGGCGCACGACGCCCCTGCCGCGTGCTGGAGAACGGTGATGGCCGAAGCGGCAAGGCGGTTTCGCGAGACGAGCGGATCCGATGTGGTACGCCGGCTGATCGCGCGCCCGATCCGCCTCGACCCGCCGCGAAGCGCCGCGCCGACCGCGTACGCAATGCCGGCTTATGAGCCGGCCGACGCCCGGCTCGAGACCGCGTTCGCCACCTCGGAGCACGAGATGGCGGCCCTCGAAGACCTCGAATTCCAGGACGGGACCTTCGACGGCGAGCCGGAGGAGGACGTCGTCGAGCGGCTTCAGGCCGAGATGGCGGTGATGAAGGCCATCCTGATGGCCGAGCGGGCCGAGGCGGCTTCCCTGCGCGCCCGGATGGCGCTGCACGTCGAGCCGGAGCCGATCGGCGCGGAGGCGCGTGCCACCCGCGAGCGCTGGGCCGGCATGGTCGATCGCCTGCTGATGTCCCCGCGCTGATCGCCGCCATCCTCATGACATTCGGGAGACGACCATGAGCGCGCGCTGCTCGCTCGTCGTCAACGGCAAGTCCGTCCGCATCGCCACCGGCGACACCCCGCTCGATGCGGCGGTCGCCGACGGCATGATCGCGACCGCCCAGGCGACCCACGGCGCCGCCGTTCCGGGACAGGGAGCGACTCCCGGGGCGCGCCGCGTCCCGGGCCGCCGCGAGCGGGTCGACCCGATCAAGCTGGCGCTTCCGGCCGGCCCGTCGATCCACGCGCACGCGGAGGAGCCGGCCCCGGCGGTCGCGATGCGCACCGGCACCGTCACCGAGGTCCGCGCGCTCACCGCGCATGTGATCGAGCTCGTTGTCACGGTGAGCAAGGACCTGCCGCTCGGACCCGGCGCCCAGGTCGCGCTCGCGCTCGACGGCGTCGGCCTTCGCACCCTGTGCCCGACGCTGCGCGTCGACGGCTCGGCGGAACTCAACGAGCTGGTGTTCCATCTCGCGCGGGACGAGGACGGCTGGTCGCTCGCCGATTCGCTGCCGCTGCATTCCGAGGTGAAGATTCGCGGCCCGGTCGGACGGGCGCAGTACCGCCCCGGCGGCGGGCGCCTCGTGCTGGTGTCGGCCGGCTGCGGCTTCGGGCAGATCTGGTCGATCGCCCGCGCCGCCCGCTACATCGAGCCGACACGCGACCTCTGCGTCGTCGTCGGCGCGCGCGATCCGCTGGATCTCTACATGCGCGAGAGCCTGGAATGGCTGCGGGCCACGGGCGTCGGGCGCATCGTGCTCAGCGCCGATCGCAGCCGCCAGCGGCCGCCGGACGTGCGGCCCGGACCGCTCACCGCCCACCTGCCGGCTTTGCGCGCCACGGACGTGGTGCACGTGGCCGGCGACAGCTCGACGGTCGGCGCGGTGCAGGTTCTCGCGGCTGCCGTCGGCGCACGATGCTATCCGGTCCTGGTCGACGCGTAGATCGCCCAGGCGCCCGCCTCGTTCTCGCTTTGCGACACGAGCCACCCTGAGCCTGAGCGGCTGGCGTGTGCAGCGATTCTCTTGAAGGCGCCCGCCCTTCCCTCCCCCGCAGAGGAGGAGGGAAAACCGCGGCGAGAGGCGTCCCCCTAGACCTGCACCCGCCAGATCTCCTGCGCGTATTCCCGCATCGACCGGTCCGACGAGAACCAGGCCATCCGCGCCGTGTTGCGGATCGCCTTGGCCCACCAGCCGGCCTGGTCCTTCCAGGCGGCGTTGATCTCGCGCTGGACCCGCCAGTAATCGTCGAAGTCGACGGTGAGCAGGTACTGGTCACGGTGGCGCAGGTCGTCGGTCAGCGGCCGGAAGCGGTTCGGCTCGTCCGGCGAGAACCGGCCCGAGGCGATCATGTCGAGGGCGGCGGCCAGGCGCGGCGAGGCCTGGATCGCGTCGCGCGCGTAGTTGGTCTCGGCGATGCGGGCCTGAACGCCGGCGGCGTCGAGCCCGAAGATGAAGATGTTGTCCGCACCGACATGGTCGCGGATCTCGATGTTGGCGCCGTCGAGCGTGCCGACCGTGAGCGCGCCGTTGAGCGCCAGCTTCATGTTGCCGGTGCCCGACGCCTCCATGCCCGCGGTCGAGATCTGCTCGGAGAGGTCGGCGGCCGGAATGATCGCCTCGGCGAGGCTCACCGAATAGTTCGGCAGGAACACCACCTTCAGGCGGTCGGCGACCTCGGGGTCGTCGTTGACGGCCTTGGCCACGTCCAGCGCCAGCTTGATGATCAGCTTGGCCTGGCTGTAGCTCGGGGCCGCCTTGCCGCCGAAGATCTTGACGCGGGGCGTCCAGTCCTTGTGGGGCTCGGCCTTGATCGCCTGGTAGAGCGCCACCGTCTCGATGACGTTGAGAAGCTGGCGCTTGTATTCGTGGATGCGCTTGATCTGCACGTCGAACAGCGCCGAGGGGTCGACGTCGATCCCGGTGCGCTCGGCGATGATCCCGGCCAGCGCCTGCTTGCGGCTGAAGCGGGCCGCCGCGTAGCGCTTCACGAAGGCCGGATCCTCGGCGAAGGCGTCGAGCCCGCGCAGCAGGCCGGGATCGTCGAGGACGCCGGGCCCGACCGCTTCCACCGCGAGGCGGGTCAGGCCGGGATTGGCGTTGTGCAGCCAGCGGCGGAAGGTGATGCCGTTGGTCTTGTTGACGATCTTGTCGCCGTCGAGCGCGTGCAGGTCGCGGAACACCGTCGAGCGCATCAGATCGGTGTGAAGCGCCGAGACGCCGTTCACCCGACGCGCGCCGTGGAAGGCCAGGTGCCCCATCCGCACCCGGCGCCCCTGCGATTCGTCGATCAGCGAGACCGAGGCGAGGTGGGCGGCGTCGTGGCGGCCGTGGCGGCCCTGCTCCTCGAGGTGCATCCAGTTGATCAGGTAGATGATCTGCATGTGGCGCGGCAGCAGCCGCTCCATCAGCTCCACCGGCCAGGTCTCGAGCGCCTCCGGAAGCAGGGTGTGGTTGGTGTAGTTCAGCGTGTTGGTCGTGACGTGCCAGGCATCGTCCCACTGCAGCCCGTGATCCTCCAGCAGGATGCGCATCAGCTCCGGCACGGCGATGGCCGGGTGCGTGTCGTTGAGCTGGATCGCGGCGTGGTCGTGCAGCGAGCGGACGTCGCCGCGCTCGGCCACGTGCCGCCGGACGAGGTCCTGCAGCGAGGCTGAGGTGAAGAAGTATTCCTGGCGCAGGCGCAGCTCCTGGCCGGCGGTCGACGAGTCGCTCGGGTACAGCACCCGCGAAATCGCCTCGGCGCGCATCCGGCTGGAGACCGCGCCGACGTGGTCGCCGCCGTTGAACTGCGCCAGATCGACCGGCGCCTCACTCTCGGCCTTCCACAGGCGGAGCGTGTTCACGGTCTTTCCCCGCCAGCCGACCACGGGCACGTCGTGCGCCAACGCGAGCACCGTCTCGGCCGGATGCCAGTGCCGGCGGATCACGCCGTCCGAGACCGCCGCCATGGTGACGTGGCCGCCGAAGCCGATCGCGTAGGTCGCGTCCGGACGCACGAACTCCCAGGGGTTGCCCTCCGCGAGCCAGGTCTCGGGTGCCTCGCGCTGCCAGCCGTCCTCGAAGGTCTGGCGGAACAGGCCGTGGTCGTAGCGGATGCCGTAGCCGATCGCCGGGATGCCGATGCTCGCCATGCTCTCCATGAAGCAGGCGGCGAGGCGGCCGAGGCCGCCATTGCCCAGAGCCGCGTCGGGCTCGGCGACCTCGACGGTGCCGAGGTCGACGCCCAGGCTCTGCAGGGCGGCACGCGTGGTCTCGACCAGGCCGAGATTGTTCATCGCGTCCGACAGGAGCCGGCCGATCAAGAATTCGAGGGAGAGATAGTAGACCCGCTTGTTCGGTACCGACGGGTCTGCGGCCTGGCAGGCGTCGACGATCCGGTCGCGCAGCGCGAGGGCGGTGGCCGCGAACCAGTCGCGCTCCCGTGCCGTCTCGGCAGACTTGCCGATCGCGTAGGCGAGCTTGGCGCGGATCGCTTCGCGGAGGTCGGCGACGGCATCGCCCGAGGCGGGCTGCGCCGGCTTGTCCCACACCTGCGGTTCACGGAACGGCACGGTGCTCGTCCGATCCGGCGCGTCGGATCGCTCGTCGCCGGGTACGGGTGCCAAGATAGCGTCTTTCAGCACGTGCAATCCCCCATCGTCGGCCCCGGCGCGTCTTCGCGTCTCGGGAGCGCCGCTTGCGTTCGTCGGCGGCGATCGACCCCTGTCCCGGATCGACGATCCTGCGGTCGCTCACCGGTCTTGTCGAGGCGTCGCTGGGGCTCGATCCCGTCGATGGCGGCGATCTGATTCGCCTTTGTGTCCTTTCAGACACAAGCACCGTCGCACCGAAACCCGACAGAACTTTGTCACGCCGGTGTTGAACTCCGGGTGAACCGTACCCCCGTCGCCTCCCGCCGGCGAAAACGCTAAAGCCGAGCCTGTCAACTTCGGGGATATCGCTCATGGCCGGCACGGTCTGGTGGAAGCGCGGCACGGTCTACCAAGTCTATCCGCGCTCCTTCCAGGACACGGACGGCGACGGGATCGGCGACCTGCCCGGCATCACCGCCCGGCTCGAGCATCTCGCCTGGCTCGGGGTCGACGCGGTTTGGATCTCGCCCATCTACCCGTCGCCGATGGCCGACTACGGCTACGATGTGTCCGACTATTGCGGGATCGATCCGCTGTTCGGCACGCTGGCCGACTTCGACGCCCTGGTCGCGGAAGCGCATCGGCGGCGGCTGAAGGTGATTCTCGACTTCGTGCCGAACCACAGCGCGATCACGCATCCCTGGTTCGCGGAAAGCCGCGCGTCGCGCACGAACCCGCGGCGCGACTGGTACATCTGGCGCGATCCGGCCCCGGATGGTGGGCCGCCGAACAACTGGCTCAGCAACTTCGGCGGACCGGCCTGGACCCTCGATCCGGCCACCGGGCAATACTACTATCACGCCTTCCTAAAGGAGCAGCCCGACCTGAACTGGCGCAACCCGGCGGTGCGGACGGCGATGCACGACGCCCTCCGGTTCTGGCTCGAGCGCGGCGTCGACGGGTTCCGCGTCGACGTGATCTGGCACCTGATGAAGGATGCCGGATTCCGCGACAATCCGGCCAATCCCGACTTCTCGCCCGAGCAGCCGGAGATCAACCGCTTCGCCCAGGTCTACTCCGCCGACCGCCCCGAGGTACTCGACGTTATCGCCGAGATGCGCGCGGTGCTGCGCCCCTACGGCGAGCGGGTGCTGATCGGCGAAATCTACCTGCCGATGGAGCGGCTGATGGCCTATTACGGCCCGGACCTCTCCGGCGCCGACATGCCGTTCAACTTCCAGCTGATCCAGACGCCGTGGAGCGCGGAGGCGGTGTCCGACCTCGTCGAGAACTACGAAGCCGCGCTGCCCGACGGCGGCTGGCCGAACTGGGTGCTCGGCAACCACGACCAGCCGCGCATCGCGGCCCGCGTCGGGGCGGATCAGGCGCGGATCGCGGCGATGCTGCTGCTGACGCTGCGCGGCACGCCGACGCTGTATTACGGCGACGAGATCGGCCTGGCCCACGTGCCGATCCCGGCCGACCGCGTCCGCGATCCGTGGGAGCGGAACGAGCCCGGACACGGCCGCGATCCCGAGCGGACGCCGATGCAGTGGGACGGCGAGGTCCATGCCGGCTTCTCGACGGTGGAACCGTGGCTGCCGCTCTCCGACGATGCGGCAACCCGGAACGTCGACGCGCTCCGCGACGATCCGACCTCGATCCTCACCCTGTACCGGCGCCTCCTCGCGCTGCGGCGCGAGCACGCGGCGCTTTCGGTCGGCGCGTATCGCGGCATCGCGACCGAAGCGGCCGACGTGTTCGCCTATGAGCGGTTCGGCGATGACGGCGCGTTCCGCATCCTGCTGAACTTCGGCGGCGCCTCGCACACGCTGGCCCTGCCCGCCGACGAGACCTGGACGGTGCTTCTCTCGACCCGCGGGCATCGTGGCGGCGATGGCGCGGTCGCTTCCATCGCGCTCGGGCCGGACGAGGGGCTGATCCTGCAGAAGCGCTGAAACCGCGAACCTAAATGCCGCAGTGCAATGCGATGAACCGCGCATTAACGATCTGCCTGGCCTAGATTGTGCGTCGCAGCGGAAACCCGGCGGAGCACGAGGGCGTTGGCAATGTCGAGATCGGCTGCGGATGGAACGGTGCGCCAGGACCGATCCGCACGGCGCGGAAACCCATCGATGGTCGAGCCCCACGCGTACCACCCGGCCGCCGCGAACCTCGATCGGCCGATCCTGACGCCGTCGCACGCCCTGCCCGACCTTCGCACCGCACTCCAGCCCCGCATCCTCTACGCGACGCCGGAGATGGCCGATTTCGTGAAGACCGGCGGTCTCGGCGAGGTCGCCGGCGCGCTGCCGCGGGCGCTGCGCAAGCACTACGACGTCCGCGTCCTGATCCCCGGCTACCGGCAGGTGGTCGACGCGTTTCCAAACATGCCCGTCGTGGCGCGGCTCGACGGCTTCGCCGGCGTCCCGCCCTGCGACCTCGGCCTCGTCGAGACCGGCGACGGACTACGCATCTACGTCCTGCTCAGCCCCGGCCTCTACGAGCGCGACGGGACCCCCTACGGCAACGCCGACGGCGACTTCCCCGACAACGACCTGCGCTTCGCCCGGCTGAGCCTCGCCGCCGCCGAGATCGCGCAGGGCGCCGACCCGGCCTGGGCGGCCGATCTCCTCCACCTCAACGATTGGCAGTCGGCCCTCGCCCCGGCCTATCTCGCCTGGCGCCGGATCCGCGTGCCGAGCGTGCTGACGATCCACAACCTCGCCTACCAGGGCCTGTTCCCGCGCGAGACGATGGCGCGCCTCGGCATGCCCGAGGACGCCTTCGACATGAACGGCGTCGAGTTCTACGGGCAGCTCTCGTTCCTCAAGGCCGGCCTGTACTACGCCACCCACGTCACCACCGTGAGCGAGACCTACGCCCGCGAGATCCTGACGCCGGACTCGGGCTGCGGACTCGACGGGCTGCTGCGCACGCGCGCGGCGCAGGGGCGGCTCGCCGGCATCCTCAACGGCATCGACGAGAGCTGGGACCCGCGCACCGATCCGCACCTCGCGACGCGGTTCGAGGCCGACGACTGGAAGGGCAAGCGCGCCAACGCGGAATCGGTGCGGCGCCAGTTCGGGCTCGCGGTCTCGCGCGGGCCGCTCTTCGCCATCGTCTCGCGGCTCGTGCACCAGAAGGGCATCGACCTCTCGATCCAGGCGGCCGAGACCATCGTCGCGGAGGGCGGGCAGCTCGTGGCCATCGGCCAGGGCGAGGCGCGGTTCGAGGATGCGCTGCGCGGCCTTGCCCGGCGGCACCCCGATTCGGTCGGCGTCCATGTCGGGTTCGAGGAGCGCGACGCGCGGCGTATGTTCGCCGGAAGCGACTTCCTGCTGATGCCGTCGCGTTTCGAGCCGTGCGGCCTCGCGCAGATGTACGCCCAGCGCTTCGGCTCGCTGCCGATCGTGCGCCGCACGGGCGGCCTCGCCGACACGGTCGAGGACGGCGTCACCGGCTTCACCTTCGCCGACACCTCGTCGAAGGGCTTCACCGGGGCCGTCCGCCGGGCGCTCGACACCTTCGGCCAGAAGAAGCGCCTGAACGCCATGCGCCGCACGGCGATGTCGCGCACCTTCGGCTGGGACGATGCCGCGGCCAATTACGGCACCCTCTACGGCCGCGCCTTCGGCAACGGCGCCGCCCTGCGCTGGCGCGCGGCCTGACCCGAGCCGCCGCTCACAAAGCCACGATCGGGACCACGACGAGGCCGAGGGCCGCGACGGCGACCGCCGCGTAGCGGACGAGGCATCGGGGGGGCGCGACGCCCGCCTCGGCATCGGGCCTCAGGACCAGCGCGAAGATCGGCAGGATCGGCAGCAGGTAGCGTCCCTGGGGCCCGTCGATGCGCGGATCGCCGACATTGGTCCAGCTAAGATACTGCGAGATCAGGACGAGCCATAGGGCGAGCGCGGCGGCGAGCACCAGCAGCGCGAGGGTGGCGCCGCTTCCGGGGGCTCGCCCGGTGCCGGCCAGGGCCGCCGCGAGGGCGAGGATCCACAGCGCGTGCAGCACTGCCGGAAGGTGGCGGTCGTGCCAGCGCAGGATGCCGACGACGCCCTCGGTCATCGTCGCGGCGTGCTTCACCGTCAGCAGGAAGCGCGCCGGCACGGTCAGGAAGCGCATCGGCTCCGCGATCAGCACCCGAAGCTGCGCCGCCGGGTCGGTGCCGTGGAAGGTGGCCGGACGGTCGCCGGGCCAGAGTGGGCCGGCCTCGTAGGGCGGCCGGGGAACCGGGGTCGCGATCGTCGCGGTGGCGTATGCGGTCCAGAGCACGGCCGGCAGGACGACCGCCGCGACCGCAGCCAGGCGCGAAAGCAGGCCGGCGCCGATCCGGCGCCCGGTTCCGCGCGGGAGCGGCAGGAGCAGGATCAGCGCGATCGGAGCGTAGGGCGGCTTCGCCAGGAGGATCAGCGCGATCAGGATGGCGGCGCCGGCGAAGCGTCGCCGCGCCCGCGGGTCGTCCGGCTCATGGGTGAGCAGCGCGACGGCCAGAATCGCGACGGCGACGATCAGCCCGTCCTGGTTGAACGAGGCGGCGAGCGACAGGGTCATCGGCAACACGAGGAGGGCGAACAGCCAGGCCCGGCCGCGGCGTGCCACCGCGAGGGCGCAGAGGCCGATCAGCGCATAGGCTGCCACGTCGAACAGGCGCCCGAGCCGGGCGGATGCCCGGGCCGACAGGTCGAGGGCATGACCGATCCCGAGGCCGGCGGCCGACGGCAGGTAGAAGACGGGGAAATAGGTGGCGATCGTGTAGAGCGGCGCGAAGGCGCCGGTCCGGCGCCAGGGCCCGGTGCCGATGGCCGGATCGACGGGCGGCGCCGCGATCTTGGCGTTGTCCGGCATGCGGGTGCGCGCCAGCTCTTCCCAGACCGGATCGACCCGGACGCCCGCCGCCATCGCGGATCGCCCGTCGGGGCCGACGATGGTCTCGCGATGCCCGACGATCTGCCCGTCGACGAGGCTCGCCGCGCGCATGAGGTGGGCGGGCTCGTCCGCCACCTCGCCGAGGGGGATCGCCAGCGCCAGCGCCAGGCTGAGCGGCATCGCCAGGAGCAGGAACGCACCGAGCCAGAGACGGAGGTCGTCGGCTGCGCGGCCGGAAACCGAGCCGAGGGTCATCGCTCGGCGCCCTCGAACGGCCCGAGCGCGCTGCGCAGCCTCATCGTCAGGCCGAGGGTCGCCGCGATCCCGATCCCGAGGAGGATCGGCGAGAGCCATGCCGTTCCGCCGGTCGCGGCCAGGACGCCGCTGCGCCCGGCCGCGCCCGTGAGGACGCAGACGAAGAGGCCGGGCAAGGCTGCGAGCGTGCCGATGGCGTAGGCGCCCGCGTGCACGGTGGTGAGGCTCAGGGCGAAGCTCGTCGGTGCGAACGGCAGGATCGGCGACAGGCGGATCAGGCCGACCGCCTTCCAACCGTCGGCAACGATCATCCGGTCGATGGCAGCCAGCCGGCGGCCGCCCGAAACCCAGCCCGCGAGGTGCGGGCGGAGCCACGACCGGCCGATGGCGAAGCTCGCGCTCGCGCCGAGCAGCGTCCCCGCCGTCGCGAGGGCGAAACCGAGGCCGGGCCCGTAGAGCGCGCCCGCCGCCACGCCGATGAGGGAGGCCGGCAGGATCCCGACGGTGGCGACGAGGGTCTGCGCGAGGACGAGGCAGGCCCATCCGGCCACGCCGAAGGCCGCACCGGCGCTCATCGCTGCGTGGAGCAGGTCGAGGATCGTTCCGGGGAAGACCGCTCCGAGCACGATCGGGACCGCGATCGCAGCCAGCAGCACCCCGCCCGCCAGGACGAGGCGGGTGCGTGCGGCGTTCATCGCCGCGGCGTCCCGGTGGGGGCGAAGAGCGGTTCCCGGCGGATTCCGAGGCGGTGCAGGCGGTAGGCGAAGGCCGTCCGCAGCACGCCGAAGCCGTAGACGACGCTGCGGCGGAAATTGATCGACGAGGCTTCGGGGAAGTACCGCGTCGGGCAGGAGATCTCGCCGATCCGGAACTCGGCCTGCATCGCCAGGGCGAGCATCTGGTTGTCGAACACGAAGTCCTCCGAGCAGCGGTCGAGGGGGATCGTCTCGATCACCGTGCGGCTCCAGGCGCGGTAGCCGGAGTGATATTCCGAGAGCTTCTGGCCCATGAGGAGGTTCTGCAGCAGCGTCAGCACGCGGTTGGCGACGTACTTGTACCGCGGCATGCCCCCGACGAGGGCGCCCTTGCCGAGGATGCGGGAGGCGAGGACCGCATCGTACTCGCCCGAGACGATCATCGAGGCCATCGCGGTGACCAGGCGCGGCGCGTACTGGTAGTCGGGGTGGAGCATGACGACGATGTCGGCGCCCCGCGCCAGCGCCGCCTCGTAGCAGGTCTTCTGGTTGCCGCCGTAGCCGCGGTTGCGCTCGTGCCGGATGGTGTGGATGCCGAGGCCCTCGGCGATGAGGGCGGTCCGGTCGCGGCTCGCGTCGTCGATCAGGATGATGTCGTCGACGATGTCCTTGGGGATGTCGTCGAACGTCTTCTGAAGGGTCGCGGCCGCGTTGTAGGCCGGGAGGACGACGGCGATCTTCTGTCCGTGAAGCATGGATCCTGCTGACGTCGGCGCGCTTCGGGACGGTCCGTCGCGCTTGTGTTCGGGTCAATCGGCGCGGCGCAGCCGCGCGAGAAGGGCGGGAACGGCGCCGCCGAGCAGCGCCGCCGCGTGGACGACCTGCCCGGCCTCGCGCAGGGACCGGCGACGCAGCGCCAGGGCGAGGCGCAACGGGATCTGGACCGCGAAGGTCGCCGCCAGCAGCGCGAGGGCGGTCGCCGCACCCTGGTGCTTGGCCGCATAGAGGATGCGGCTGCGCTGGATGTAGAACAGGCGCCGCGCCCTCACCTGCCGGGTCGTCCCTTGGCCGTCGTGCCGGACCGTCGCATCGGCGACGTGGCGCACCGTGAAGCCCGCATCCCAGGCGCGGGCGCAGAGATCGACATCCTCGTAATAGACGTGGAAGCGCTCGTCGAAGCCGCCGAGCCGTTCGAACAGCGACCGGCGGATCAGCAGGAAGGCGCCCATCACCTGGTCGACCGGACCGGACGCGGCATGGTCCCACTCCGTCATGAAATGCGTCGGCACCCGGCTCGGCATCACCCGGTCGAGATGAAGCTCCTGGCCGATCAGGCTGCCCGCGGTCGGGCGCCTTGCGCACATCCGCTGCACACGGCCGGCTTCGTCGACCAGCTGTGCGCCGACGACGCCGACCGTCGGATCGGCGTCGAGCGCCGCCAGCGCCAGCCGCAGCGCATCCGGTCCGACCTCGGTGTCGGGGTTGAGGAACAGGATCGCCGGCGCCCGGCCGACCGCCGCGCCCTGGTTGCAGGCGCGCCCGAACCCGGCATTGTCGGCGTTCCCGATCACGGTGAGGCGCAGGTCCGGCCGCTCCAGGCCGTCGGCGGAGCCGTCGGTCGAGGCGTTGTCGACCACGACCACGTCCGTGGCGGGATCGTCGCCGGCGGCGGCCAGGCTGGCGAGGCAGGCGCGCACCAGGGCGCCGCCGTTCCAGTTGACGATCACGACGTCGATGGCAGGCCGTCGATCGGTGCGGGGCGTCGTC
Organism: Methylobacterium sp. E-041; assembly: GCF_022829665.1. Classification (NCBI taxonomy): domain Bacteria; kingdom Pseudomonadati; phylum Pseudomonadota; class Alphaproteobacteria; order Hyphomicrobiales; family Methylobacteriaceae; genus Methylobacterium; species Methylobacterium sp. E-041. The sequence continues at coordinate 44,234 of NZ_JAKSYQ010000043.1, forward strand.
ATGGCGCGTCGAAGGGGCGGCCGAGGCGGCCGCGGAGACCATCGAGCACCGCCCCGGCCAGCCGCCGCAGCACCGCCGGGCGGTAGCCGCTGTCGCGCCAGTACAGGAGCGTCTGCACCGGGAGGTAGGCGATCTGGCGCAGCTTCCACGGCAGCGGGATGTGCCGCAGGCGCCAGCCGTAGACGGAGTTGCGCAGGTAGGTCGCCATGCGGAACAGCGGCTGGCGCGGCGTCTCGATGCCGAGCGCGCGGATCGTGCCGCCGCCGACGCGGTGGCCGATCGCGGCGTCCTGCGCCATCCAGCAGCCGTAGCCCGCATCCCAGGCGCGAAAGCACCATTCGAGCTCGACCCCGTCGATGAAGTAGTCCGCCCGGAACGGCCCCACGGCGCGGAACGCTGGGACGTCGACGAGCGAGCCCGAGGTCGCAAGGAATTCCACCGGCACCAGCGTGCCGACGGCCGCCTGCCGGGGCCGGCGCCGAAACCGCGGCGGCTTGGACTCGGCGTTTGCGCGGCCCGGCACCGGTCCGATCACCGCACAGGGCCGATTCTCCGCACGGAGCCGCGTGCGGGCATCGGCGAGCGCGCCGATCATCTCCGGCCCGACCTGCGCATCCTGGTCGAGCAGGAGGACGCCGTCCGCGCCGACCCGCGTCGCGGCCTCGACGACGCCGTTGAGGGCGGCCGCGATGCCGACGTTGCTCCCGGCCGACAGCAAGCGCACGCCGGCCGCCTCGAGCTTCATCCGATCCACGGGGCCGAGGCCGCCATTGTCGAAGGCGAGGACCGGATGCCGGCTGCCGGCATAGCGTCGGACGATGTCGTCGACCTGGTCTCGGCTCGGGTGGAACAGGGTCAGGCCGATGGCCAGCATCACGCACATCCAGGACAGGCCGCGGCCGGCCTGCGGCCCGAGCCGATAACGGAAACGCACGCCCGAGGCGAGGCCCGGGCCGAGGCTCGGGCCCAGGCTCAGGTATAGGTGCGATCAACGCTGGCCGAAGGTCGGATCCTTGAACAGGTCCTTGTGCTCGCGGGGCTGCGAGCGCCAGTACTGCTTGGGCGCGCGCACCGTCTCGCCGAGCGCGGCCGCCGCGTGCCAGGGCCAGCGCGGATCGTAGAGCAGGGCGCGCGCGAGCGAGATCGCGTCCGCCCGGCCCTCGGCGAGGATCGCCTCGGCCTGGTCCGCTTCGGTGATCAGCCCGACGGCGATGGTGGCGAGCCCGGTCTCGGCCTTGATCCGCTCGGCATAGGGCACCTGGTAGCCAGGCCCGAGCTTGATCGCCTGCTTCGGCGAGACGCCGCCGGTCGAGACGTGGATCGCGGGGGCGCCGGCGCGCTTCAGGCGCTGGCCGAGCTCCACGGTCTCCTCGAGGTCCCAGCCGTCCTCGACCCAGTCGGTCGCCGAGACCCGCATCCACACCGGATGGCCTGCCGGGACGACCGCCCGCACCGCCTCGAACAGCTCGAGCGGGAACCGCATCCGGTTCTCGAGGCTGCCGCCGTAGGCGTCGGTGCGCTGGTTGGCCAACGGCGAGAGGAACTGGTGCAGCAGGTAGCCGTGGGCGCCGTGCAGCTCGAACGCCTCGATCCCGAGGCGCACCGCGCGCTTGGCGGTCGCGACGAAGTCGTCGCGGATGCGCTTGAGGTCCGCGCCGTCGAGGGCGTGCGGGGCCACCTCGCCGTCGCCGTGTGCCAGGGCGGACGGGGCTTCGGTGCGCCAGCCGTAGGGATGATCCGGCGCGATCTGCTGGCCGCCGTCCCAGGGCGCCCGGCTCGACGCCTTGCGGCCGGCATGGGCGATCTGGATGCAGACCGGGATCGGCGCGTACTCGCGGATCGCCGCCAGAACCCGACCGAGCGCGCGCTCGCAGCCGTCGGAGTACAGCCCGAGGTCCCACGCGGTGATCCGCGCCTCGGGCGACACCGCCGTCGCCTCCAGCGTCAGCAGCCCGGCGCCCGACATCGCGAGCTGGCCGAGATGCATCATGTGCCAGTCGGTCGCCTCGCCGTCGCGGGCCGAGTACTGGCACATCGGCGCGATCAGGATGCGGTTCTCCAGCGTCAGGTCGTCGAGCGTCAGCGGTTCGAACAGGCGGGCGGTCATCGGCAACTCCGGGTTGCGGGGGCATCGGCTGTGTGCCGCACTCTTGGGACGGACGCCAGCTCGCCGCCACAAGCCGGCCCTTCGCGCCGTAGCCGGGCGCGGCTCACCCCTCCCCGATCCCGCGGGCCTTCAGGCTCTCGCCGATTTCGTCGAGCACGCCGGCATCGTCGATGGTCGCCGGCATGGTCCAGGGCTCGTGGTCGGCGATGCGCTTCATCGTGGCGCGCAGGATCTTGCCCGAGCGCGTCTTCGGCAGCCGCTGGACCGTCAGCGCCAGCTTGAACGCGGCCACGGGCCCGATCTCGTCGCGGACCTTGGCGACGAGCTCACGCTCGATCTCCGCCGGATCGCGCGCGACCTGGGCCTTGAGCACGACGAAGCCGCAGGGCGCCTCGCCCTTGAGCGCGTCGCGGATGCCGATGACGGCGCATTCGGCGACGTCGGGGTGGGCGGAGAGCACCGCCTCCATCCCGCCGGTGGAGAGGCGGTGGCCGGCGACGTTGATAATGTCGTCGGTCCGCCCGAGCACGGTGATGTAGCCGTCGGCGTCGATCACGCCCGCGTCCGAGGTGTCGTACCAGCCCGGGAAGGTCTCGAAGTAGCTCGTGCGCATCCGGGCGTCGGAGCCCCACAGGGTCGGCAGGCAGCCCGGCGGCAGCGGCAGGCGGATCGCGATGGTGCCCATCGTGCCGGCGGGCACCGGCTTGCCGCCCTCGTCGAGCACCTGCACGTCGTAGCCCGGCATCGGCACGCAGGTGCTGCCGTGCTTGACCGGCAGCATCCCGAGGCCGACCGGGTTGCCGGCGATCGGCCAGCCGGTCTCGGTCTGCCACCAGTGGTCGATGACGGGCCGGTCGAGCACCCGCTCGGCCCAGGCGACCGAATCCGGGTCGGCGCGCTCGCCGGCCAGGAACAGGGTGCGGAAGCGCGAGAGGTCGTGGCCGGCGACGTGGGTGCCCTTCGGGTCCTCCTTCTTGATCGCCCGCAGCGCGGTCGGCGCGGTGAACAGGCAGACGGTCCCGGTCTCGGCGACGACCCGCCAGAACGCGCCGGGATCGGGGGTGCCGACTGGCTTGCCTTCGTAGAGCACCGTGGTGCAGCCGTGCAGGAGCGGCGCGTAGACGATGTAGGAATGCCCGACCACCCAGCCGATGTCGGACGCGCAGAAGTAGGTCTCGCCGGGCTGGACGCCGTAGAGGTTCGGCATCGACCAGGCCAGCGCCACGAGGTAGCCGCCGGTGTCGCGCACCACGCCCTTGGGCTTGCCCGTCGTGCCGGAGGTGTAGAGCACGTAGAGCGGGTCGGTCGCCGTCATCGCGACGCAGTCCGTCGACCGTCCCGAGGCCGCGGCGACCGCCTCGGCCCAGTCGCGGTCGCGCCCCTCGACGAGGCTCGCGGCCGCTTGCGGACGCTGGAGGATCAGGCAGGCGGCGGGCTTGTGCTTGGCCGCGGCGAGCGCCGCGTCGAGCAGCGGCTTGTAGGCGACCACCCGGCTCGGCTCGATGCCGCAGGAGGCGGCGAGCACCACCTTCGGCGCCGCGTCTTCGATCCGGACGGCGAGCTCGTTGGCGGCGAACCCGCCGAACACCACCGAATGCACCGCGCCGATCCGGGCGCAGGCCAGCATGCCGAACAGGGCTTCGGGCACCATCGGCATGTAGAGGATCACCCGGTCGCCGCGCACCACTCCGAGGTCGCCGAGTACCGCCGCCAGGGCGGAGACCTCGCGGAGCAGCTCCGCGTAGGTGATCGCGCGCTTGGTCCCGGTCACCGGCGAATCGTACCGGATCGCGACCTGGTCGGCCCGGCCGGCCGCGACGTGGCGGTCGACCGCGTTCCAGCAGGCGTTCAGCGATCCGTCCGGGAACCAGCGGCCGTAGGGGCCGGAGGCGGCGTCGAAGGCCCGCGTCGGCCGGGTCGCCCAATCGATCGCCCGCGCCGCGTCGAGCCAGAACCCCTCGGGATCGCGCATCGCGGCGGCGTGCACGTCGGCATAGCGCGACGGCGCATCGGCGGAGGGGTCGGTCGGCATGGCGGCTCCTCGGGGCGCCCTCTTCACGGGGGGCCTTACGGGGCGAGCCTAGCAGACTCGCGCTCGCCGCAGGATCGGCGGACCGCACAAAAAAGCCGCGCCGTCAGGGACGGCGCGGCGGACCTCGGTGCCGTGCTGGGGATCAGGCGCGTCAGTGCAGCGTGTCGACGTCGGCCTGCAACCGGTTGATCTCGTCCTTCAGGAGAAGCTTTCGCCGCTTCAGCTCCGCGATGCGAAGGTCGTCCTCGGACGGCCTCAGCGTCGCCTGGTGGATTTCCCGTTCGAGGGCTTCGTGCTTCCGGGTGAGCTGGCTCAGATGCGTCTGCAGCGACATGAGTCGTGTCTCCTGTCATCGTTCCGACCGGTCGAATCTCGCACATGTCGAGCCGGCTGTCGAAGGCAATCCTCAGCCTATGCCTCACGAATGCTTGCCGCTCGGGCGTGCCTGACGCATGCTCGCCCCAGGCACGCGGCGGGTTTCGAAGGCGACGATGACGGTTGAGTTGGTCCCGGATGAGCAGTCCGAACTGGACGTCGAGCTGGCGCGGCTGAGGCAGGAGCACCGCGACCTCGACGACGCGATCGACGCCCTCGAGCGCAACGTCGCCGGCGATCAGCTGCAGATCCAGCGGCTGAAGAAGCGCAAGCTCACGCTGCGCGACCGGATCGCCTTCGTCGAGGACCAGATCACCCCCGACATCATCGCCTGATGCCGGTGGATGCCGCCGCGCCTCGCCTTGCCGCGTCGGGCCCGCGCCTGTAAGCGGCGAGCTTGCCAGCGGCGGATTCAGGCTCACGGGCCTCCTTCGCGCAGAGAATGGGTTTGACGCGGATGGTGCCGGCGCCTGCGGTCGCGATCATCATGGGCAGCCAGTCCGACTGGGCGACCATGCGGCACGCCGCCGAGACGCTCGACGCGCTCGGCGTCGCCCATGACGCGCGCATCGTCTCGGCGCATCGCACGCCGGACCGTCTGGTGGCCTTCGCCAAGGGCGCGAAGGCGGCCGGCTTCCAGGTGGTGATCGCGGGCGCCGGCGGTGCCGCGCACCTGCCCGGCATGGCCGCCGCGATGACGAGCCTTCCGGTCTTCGGCGTGCCGGTCGAATCCAAGGCGCTGTCAGGACAGGACAGCCTGCTCTCGATCGTGCAGATGCCGGCCGGCATTCCGGTGGGGACGCTGGCGATCGGCCGGGCCGGCGCGGTCAACGCCGCGCTCCTGGCGGCCGCCGTGCTCGCGCTGTCCGATGACGACCTCGCCGCCCGCCTCGATGCGTGGCGCGCGGCCCAGACTGCATCCGTCGCCGAACGGCCGGAGACCGAGACCCCGTGACCACGAAGACCATCGCGCCCGGCAGCACCCTCGGCATCGTCGGGGGCGGCCAGCTCGGCCGCATGATCGCGCTCGCGGCGGCGAATCTCGGCCTCAAGGTCCACGTCTACTGCCCCGACGCCGACAGCCCGGCCTTCGACGTCGCGGCCGCGACCACCTGTGCGGCCTACGACGACGCCGAGGCGCTGGCGCGCTTCGCTCGGAGCGTCGACGTGGTTACCTACGAGTTCGAGAACATCCCGCGCGAGACCGCCGACCTGCTGGCGGCGCACGCGCCGCTCCACCCGAGCGCCTCGGCGCTGGCGACGACGCAGGACCGGCTGTCGGAGAAGGACTTCATCAACCGCCTCGGCATCCCGACGGCGCCGTTCCGCGCCGTCGACACGCCGGACGACTTCGCCCGTGCGCTCGACGCCATCGGCCGCCCGGCGGTGCTGAAGACCCGCCGGTTCGGCTACGACGGCAAGGGCCAGCGCATCATCCGGACGGAGGCCGAATCGGATCGCAACGCGATCTTCGCCGAGTTCGGCGGCGCGGCGCTGATCCTCGAAGGCTTCGTCGCGTTCGAGCGCGAGGTCTCGGTGGTGGCCGCGCGCTCGGCCGACGGAAGCTTCGCCGCCTTCGACCTGTGCGAGAACGAGCACCGCAACCACATCCTGGCCGTCACCCGCGCGCCAGCGCCGGGGATCGCGCCGGAGACGGCGCAGGCCGCCTTCGCCATCGCAAGGACGATCGCCGACGCCCTCGACTACGTCGGGGTGCTCGCCGTCGAGATGTTCCTGGTGCGCGAGGCCGACGGCGGCGAGCGGCTCGTCGTCAACGAGATCGCGCCGCGGGTGCACAATTCCGGGCACTGGACGATCGAGGGCGCCGCGACCTCGCAGTTCGCCCAGCACGTGCGCGCGGTCTGCGGCTGGCCGCTCGGCGATCCGTCCCGGCCCGGCGGACTGCGTGCCGAGATGCGCAACCTCATCGGCGACGAGGTTTCGGGCTGGCGGTCGCTGCTGGCCGAGCCCGGCGCGCATCTGCATCTCTACGGCAAGGGCGAGGCCCGACCCGGCCGCAAGATGGGCCACGTCACCCGCCTCGAGCCCTGAAATCCGATGCATCCGCACAACAGCGGATGCTTCGCGTGCGCCCTGCTCCCAAGATCGCAAGGTCTTTTCCAGTCGAGCCATATGTTCGCCACATCGGCCCGCATCAACGGGTCCGTCGCCCGTGCTTAATCGGGCGTTCACCGCGATGCGCGAACGTGCCGGAGCCTACGCGACCGGATCGGACCGGTTCCGTGTCGGCCGCGCCGCTCGGGGTGCGTGGATCAAGGTTCGGGCGTGCTGCAGACTTGAGCACCGTGCCGAGGGGAATGGGGCGATGACGTCAGACAGCGTGCGGTTTCAACGGTCGGCCCTGCTCGGCCTCGCTGCGCTCGCGAGCGTGGCGCTCGCCGGCTGCGAGACCGTGGGGAGCGCTGCCGGCCCACGGCAATTCGCGGTGCTCGAGGCGGACACCACGGGCGCGACCAACGTCAACATCGCCTCGCTGACCGAGGTGGTGCAGCGCAACCCGAACGACGCCGCCGCCTACAACACCCGCGGCGCGGCCTATGCCCGCGCGGGCCAGTTCAACGACGCGATCGGCGACTTCACCAAGGCGGTGCAGATCGACCCGAATTCCGGCTCGGCCTACAACAACCGCGCGCTGGCCTATCGCCAGACCGGCCGCAATGACGCGGCGCTGCAGGACTTCACCAAGGCAATCGCCTCCGACCCGAATTACGGCCCCGCCTATATCGGCCGCGCCAACGTGCTGCGGGCGCAGGGCGACCTCGACGGCGCGATGAGCGACCTCAACGTGGCGATCCGCCTGATGCCCGAATCAGCCGAGGCGTATCATGCCCGCGGCCTGGTCCGGCAGAAGCAGGGCCAGAACACCGCCGCCATCGGCGACTTCGACGCCGCGATCGACCGCAATCCCTTCGTCAGCGCGCCCTACGCCGCCCGCGGCCAGAGCCTGATCGCCACGAACCAGTACGACAAGGCGATCGAGGACTACAACGCGGCCCTCAACGTGAACAACAAGGACGCGACCTCCTGGGCCTATCGCGGCCTCGCCTACGAGAAGTCGAACCGCAAGAAGGAAGCGATGGAGAACTACCAGCGCGCCTCCACCATCGACCCGAGCAACCCGATCGCCCGCCAGGGCCTCGGCCGGGTTCAGGGCGGCGTCGGCTCGCTGTTCAACTGAAGCCCGGGGTTTGCTCGAACGAAGAACGCCGCGCGAGAGGGCGGCGTTCTTCGTTTCGGATCGCGATGACTACCACCGCGCGAACAGCCGAGACAACCAAGACCGTAGGGTGAAAGCGACAGGAAAATGACGACCTTTGCCGCCATCGGACCGAGGAACACCCATGGCGCCGGCGCTCGAAACCTGTCACACTTCGTCGGATGCCGTACTTCTACTGTCATCTACGTGGCCCGAGCGGTTATGAACGCGACGAGATCGGGCTGGAATTCGCCGACCTCGATGCGGCGTATCTCGAGGTCTGCCGCGCCATCCTCGACATGGCGGCGGAGCTGGCACGGTCCGGCCACGACCCGATGCCCTACGCCTTCGAGATCACGGATGACGACGGCCTCCTGCTCATGGACGTCCCGTTCCGCGAGATGCTGAGCAAGGGTCTCCGAAGCAGGCGTCGGCTTCTTCCCGTCTCGTCGGCTACGCAGCGCCGCGAGATGGTGCGGGCGGTGCATCTGCGCGCAGCCGTCTCCGACTCGATCGATCGCCTGAGCCAGACGATCCGCATGTCCCAGCTGATCGTCGCCCGGTCGCGCGCGAGCGGCGCGGCCGATCCATGGGGCGCCTCGCCGCGATCGGGTGCCGTCGCCTCTTAGGTCAAATCACGCCGAGCGCAGGGCGGCGATGCCGTCGGCCAGCGCGTCCACCTGCGCCGCGTCGTGCGCCGCCGAGAACGCCACCCGCAGCCGCGCGGTGCCGGCCGGGACGGTCGGCGGCCGGATCGCCACCACGAGGAAGCCCTGCGCTTCGAGGGCGGCCGAGCGCGCGAGCGCGGCCTGCGCCTCGCCGACCATCACTGGCACTACGGCGCTTTCGGCCTCCGGCAATCCGAGCCGCGCGGTGAAGCGGCGGGCGAGCGCCAGGGGCTTGGCACCCCGCTCCGGCTCCGCCTCCAGGATCGCCAGCGCTTCGAGGGCGGCGGCCGCGGAGGCCGGCGGCAGCCCGGTGGTGTAGACGAAGCTGCGGGCGCGGCTGGTGAGCAGGTCGATCACCGCCTGCGACGCGCAGAGATAACCGCCGTAGGAGCCGAGCGACTTCGACAGGGTGCCCATCTCCAGCGGCGCCCGCGGTCCGCCTTCGACGACGCCGAGCCCGTGCGCGTCGTCCACCAGCGTCCAGGCGTCGTGGTCGTCGCCGAGCTCGAGGATGTCGCCGAGCGGCGCGCGGTCGCCGTCCATGCTGAACACCCGCTCGGTCAGGATCGTCGCCCGGCGATGCTGCGCGCGATGCGCCGAAAGCAGGCGGCCGAGGTCGGCGACGTCGTTGTGCCGGAACGTCAGGATCGTCGCGCCCGAGATCCGCGCACCGCCCCACATGCAGGCATGGGCGAGTTCGTCGACGAGGATGAGGTCGCCCGCACCGACCAGCGCCGGGGTGATCCCGAGGTTGGCGAGGTAGCCGCTGCCGAACACCAGCGCCGCCTCGGTGCCCTTGTGCGCGGCGAGCCGCGCTTCGAGCGCGGTCAGCAGCGGATGGTTGCCGGTCACCAGCCGCGACCCGCCGGAGCCGGCGCCGTAGGCGGCGACGGCAGCTTGCGCGGCCGCGATCACCCGCGGGTCGTGGCTCAGGCCGAGATAATCGTTGCAGGAGAACGAGACGAGCCGGCGCGCGCCGCGCTCGGCCATCGCGTCGGCGGCGCGGATCGTCGGCACCAGGCGGCGGCGGAGGGCGGCGGCATCCAGGCCGGAAAGCTTGTCGCGGGCGAAGGATTCGAGGCTCGACATCGGGCCTCAAAGCCCCGCGGCGCCGGCCGGAGTCAAGTCCGGCGTCGCGCCCGGTTGACCGTCGCGCGGCATGCCCGCATCGATCTGCGGATGCCGACCGACGATCCGAGCGCCGCGCCCCTGTGGCGCCCCTACACGCAGATGAAGCATGCGGCGTCCCCGCTGGAAGCGGTGCGCACGCACGGCTCGCGCATCGTGCTCGCCGACGGGCGAGCGCTGGTCGACGGCATCGCCTCGTGGTGGACGGCGGTGCACGGCTACAACCATCCCCACATCGCCGCGGCGGTCTCCGAGCAGCTCGGCACCATGCCGCACGTGATGTTCGGCGGCCTGACGCACGCCCCGGCCGAGCGTCTGGCGCGCCGGCTCGCCGGCTTGCTGCCCGGCGACCTGAACCACGTGTTCTTCACCGATTCCGGCTCGGTCGCCGTCGAGGTCGCCCTGAAGATGGCGGTGCAGCTCTGGCTGAACCGCGGCGAGGCCGGCCGCACCCGCATCCTCGCGTTCCGCGGCGGCTACCACGGCGACACGGTCGGGGCGATGTCGGTCTGCGACCCCGAGGAGGGCATGCACCGCCGCTTCGGTGCCTTCCTGCCGACCCAGCTCTTCTCCGACCTGCCGCGGACCGAGGCGGAGGCGGCCGCCCTCGACGGCATCCTCGCGCGCCACCGCACCGAGCTCGCCGCGGTGATCGTCGAGCCGCTGGTGCAGGGTGCGGGCGGCATGCGGATGCATCCGCCCGAGGTCTTGGCGACGATCGCGCGCCTCGCCCACAGCCACGGCCTGCCGCTGATCGCCGACGAGATCTTTACCGGCTTCGGCCGCACCGGCACGCTGTTCGCCTGCGAGCAGGCCGGCATCGTGCCCGACATCCTGTGCCTGTCGAAGGCGCTGACCGGCGGCACGATGGCGCTCGCGGCCACGATCGCCACCAGCGAGGTGTTCTCCGCCTTCTGGTCGGACGATCCCGGCGCCGCGCTGATGCACGGCCCGACCTTCATGGCCAACCCGCTCGCCTGCGCGGCCGCCAATGCCAGCCTCGACCTGTTCGCGCGCGAGCCGCGGCTCGAGCAGGCCCGCGCGATCGGCACGCGCCTCGCGGAAGGGTTCGAACCGCTCCGTGGGCGGCCGGGCATCGCCGACATCCGCACGCTCGGCGCGATCGGCGTGGTGCAGTTCGCCGAGCCGCCCGACCTCGCGACGCTCAAGGCGCGGCTCGTGGAGCGCGGCGTCTGGGTGCGCCCGTTCGGCGACGTCGTCTACCTGACGCCGGCGCTGACCATCGGCCGGGACGACCTCGAACACCTGATCGAATCCGTCGTCTCGGTCGTCGGATCGGTCTCGATATCGAGCTGATCGAGCGCTGTCGGCAACCCCGCCCGGCACTGCAACCGGAACGCCCCTCTGCCGTTGGACATCCAGGATGAGGGTGCGGCGGGGGGCGTGTCCCGGCGACGCTCCCGGACCGAAACGCTGGAGATGCATATCGTGACGAGCGAGCAGACGAGTCCCCAGGAAGACCGGCCCGTGATCCTCCTCGTCGAGGACGAAGCGCTGACCATCATGGATCTCGGCGACGTTCTCGAGGGTGGCGGCTACGAGACGGTGCAATGCGCATCGGCCGAGCGGGCGATGAGCATCCTTCAGGCGCGGCCGGACATCTGCGGCCTCGTCACCGACGTGGAGCTTTCGGGCAAGGCCAACGGCTTCGACCTCGCCAGCTCCGTGGCCGAGGCGCGGCCGAAGCTGCCGATCCTGATCGTCTCCGGCCGCGCCGCGCCCGACCCGGCCCGGATGCCGGCCGGCGCGCACTTCATCGCCCGCCCGTGCAGCGGCGAGGACATCCTCGACCAGCTCCGCCGCCTCATGCCCTGCTGAGGCCTCATGCCCTGCTGAGCAGGGGATCGCCGCCCCGACCGTCATCCCAGCTTCACACGCCCGAGGCACAGCCGGCCGCGAACGAGGCCGGTCCCGTTTCCGGGGCCGGATTTTCGGCGTGTTCGGTCGTGCAGCGCGGGGTATGGGATGTCAGCGGCGGACGAGATCCCGGCAGCCGCGCCGGTCATCGAGAACCCGGGGCTGCCCGTGAACGGCAAGGCGAAGAACCGGAAGGACGCGCGGCCCGCTCCCGACGCGGCGCGGATCAAGCGCAAGAGCCGCGACGCCTCGGCTGAGCGCCCCGGTGAGGTCCCGGCTCCGAGCCCCGAAACGGCGGCCGCGAAGCGGCCCGGATCGAAGCCACCGGGCGCCAAGAGCGTCGGCTGGGCGCTGGTCCAGGCCGCGCGCCTGCATCGCGCCCGCATCGGCGACCGGCTGGCGACGCTCGACCTGTTCGCCGGCCAGGAGCAGGTCGTGCAGGTGCTCGCGGCCTCCGGCACGATGACGATGGGCGACCTCGCCGCGACCTTGCGCGTGCGCCCGCCGACCGCATCGAAGACGATCTCGCGGCTCGCCGCCCTCGGCTTCGTCGAGCGGCGCGCGGAGGCCGGTGACGGCCGCATCGTGCGCGTGCGCCTCACCGAGGCGGGCCTCGCCAAGGCGGAGGCGATCGAGGGCATCTGGGACGCGGTCGAGGCGGAGCTGCTCGCCGGCCTCGACAACAAGGAGCGGCGACGCCTGCGCAAGCTTCTGCGCAAGGCCGCCAAGGGACTCGCCGAGGCCGGCGGGCTGACCGGGCACGAGACCGAAGCCGATGCGGAGATCGAGGCCGACGAGGACGAAGCCGACGCGCTCGCCCCGATCCCGGCGCACTGACGCGGCGCCGTTCGGAGCCGCTGCACACGATGGCCGCGGGCGATACGCTGCGGGCACGCCCACGCCCCTCGCCGTCGCCGTCGTGATCGCCGCACGCCTTGCCGGACCCACCGTCGCCGGCGATGCGATGCCGAGGCGGGTCGGGGCCTGCGCGACGACGGTGATTCCCGCGATCGGGAGGCGCTTCGGCGCTCCGCTGATGAGACCCAAGAGCAAGGCCACCGACGACGGCACCGGCGTCGAGCTTGGAAACGGCGTCGAAGCGTGTCCTACGTCTTCGTCCCGGCGGTCGCGGACGCGAAGGTCGGCGATCCTGTGAAGACCTGCCCGGTCTCGATCCCGAGGGGCGATGACCGCGGCAAGGTCTTCACGACGACCAACCTGCGCACGCAGGATTTCCGGACGCTCGGCGATTCCCGGCACCTGTGCGGCGGCGCCGGGCCGAACCGCCGCGAGGGCAGGTCCGGCCCGGCGAGCTAGGTCCGGCCCGGCGACGGCGAGTCGCCTATCGGCCGAGCGGCTGGATGCTGTTGGCGATCGCCTTGAGCTGCGCCGCGTACTTCGTCTCGCCGGCGGGCGAGCCCCAGTAGGACAGCATGCCGACCTTGGTCTCCGACAGCACGATGATCGACAGGCTCACCTTGGTCGGGCCGTCCTTGTCGACGCCGTCCCAGCCGAGATCGACCACGTCGAAGCCGTTGATCTTGGCTTCGGACTTCTTCTGCGACTTCGGATCGATCTTCACCCCGCTCTCGGCGAAGAACTTCACGCCTTCGACGATGGCGTTCTCGAGGTTCTTAAGGTTCTGCACCTCGAAAGCGACGTAGATCGACGTATCCGGGGACGTCGCCTGGGCACCCTTCTCGATTTCCTCGGGCGACCACGCGTTCGGGAGGTCGATCGTCACGATCGGCTTGGTGTCGGGCAGCTCGAACGGCTTCGCCGACGCGGTGGATGCTGGGTTTGCGAAAAGGAATCCAAGAACCGCCGTCGTCGCAATGATGTTTCTCAAGACAACCTCCCCCGTCGCCGATCGCGGCGCGCGCGAAGAGCCGTGGACGACGGTGCATCGAGAGTCGAGGGGCCTCGGAAAGGTCATGCACCGCCGAGATCGATCCGGCGCGGTCGGCGATCCGCAACCGCTGGCACGAGTCCCGCATGGTGCATGGCGATCCATGCGTGCGCGCCCTCGCGGCGGGCGCCGAAACGACGGATCATCCCGAATGATATGACGGGCGGTTGACCCGGTGCCGTTTTCTTAGGCATCCAAGGGTCGTCGATCCCGCCGAGACCGGTCGCTTCAGGGAGTTGCGTTTGTCGATGTCACGGATCCGGACGTTCGCGGCCGCCGCCGGCCTTGCCCTGGCCTTCGGGATGGCGCCGGCCCAGGCGGCCAACGTCTTCCGCTTCGCCTTTCAGGGCGACATCAAGTCCCTCGATCCGTATTCGCTGAAGGAAAGCTTCACGATCGGCATGCACGCCGCAGTCTATGAGGCGCTGATCACCCGCGACAAGGATCTCAACCTCGCGCCCGGCCTCGCCGAATCGTGGGAGACGCCGGAGCCGACGCGCTGGCGCTTCCACCTGCGCAAGAACGTCAGCTTCCACGACGGCTCGCCCTTCACCGCCGACGACGTGCTGTTTTCCGCCGACCGGGTCCGGGCCGCCGGATCGAGCTTCACCACCAACATCCCGTCCGACGCCAAGTTCGTGAAGGTCGACGACCACACCGTCGACATGGTGCTGTCGAAGCCCAACCCGATCGCGGTCTACCAGTTCTCGACCTGGTACATCATGTCGAAGGCCTGGGCGGAGAAGAACAACGCCGTCGCGCCCTCGCCCGTGAGCGCGGCGTCGCCGAGCTACGCCACCCTGCACGAGAACGGCACCGGCCCGTTCGTCATCACCGAGCACCAGCCCGGCGTCCGCACCATCTTCAAGAAGTTCCCCGGCTACTGGGGCAAGGTCGAGTCGAACCTCGACGAGGCGGTGTTCACCACGATCTCGAACGACGCCACCCGCGTCGCGGCCCTGCTCGGCGGCGAGGTCGACTGGATCGACCCGGTGCCGCTGCAGGATCAGCAGCGCGTCAACGCCAGCGGCAACGCCACGGTGATGACCGGGCCGGAGCTGCGCACGATCTTCCTCGGGATGGATCAGGTCCGCGACGAACTCAAGGATTCGAGCGTCAAGGGCAAGAACCCGTTCAAGGACGTGCGCGTGCGCGAGGCGATGTACCTCGCCATCGACGAGGACACGATCGCCAAGCGAGTCATGCGCGGGCAGGCGACGCCGACCGCCCTGATGATCGCGCCCTCGCTCTACGCGCGCTCGGCCGAGTTCAAGCGCCCGACGACGGACGCGAAGCGGGCCAAGGCGCTGCTCGCCGAGGCCGGCTACCCGGACGGCTTCACCGTCCCGATGGATTGCCCGAACGATCGCTACGTCAACGACGAGGCGATCTGCCAGGCGGTCGTGTCGATGCTGGCCCGCGTCGGCGTGAAGGTGAACCTCAACGCCCAGCCGAAGGCCAAGTACTTCGCCAAGGTGCTGGCGCCGAACTACGACACCGCGTTCTACCTGCTGGGCTGGACGCCGTCGTCGCAGGACAGCCACAACATCCTCTACGAGATGGTCGGCTGCCGGACCGATCCGAAGTCGAGCCGCGGCGGCTGGAACCTCGGCGGCTATTGCAACACCAAGCTCGACGCCATCGCCGACCAGGTCGAGGGCGAGACCGATCAGGCCAAGCGCGACGCCGAGATCAAGGAGGGCTTCGAGATCCTGCAGAAGGACTGGGCCGTCATCCCGCTGCACCAGCAGGCGCTGGCCTGGGGCGTCTCGAAGACGGTGACGCTGACGCAGCGGCCCGACAACCTCCTGCTGCTCTATTGGGTGTCGAAGAAGCCTTGAGGCGCGGCGTGAACGGTTGACCCGATGCTCGCCTTCATCCTCCGCCGCCTGCTGCAATCGGTCGTGGTCCTGGCCGTCGTCGGGGTGATCGCGTTCTCGATGTTCCGCTTCGCCGGCGACCCGGTGAACCAGATCGTCGGCGTCGACACCCCGGTCTCGGAGCGGGCCGAGATCCGCAGGAACCTCGGGCTCGACGATTCCGTCGCGGTGCAGGCGGCGCGCTACGCCGCCAACGTGCTGCGAGGCGATTTCGGGATCTCGTACCAGTTCCGCCAGCCGGTCTCGCACCTGCTGGCGGAGCGGATGCCCGCGACCCTCGAGCTGGCGCTGTGCGCCACGATCTTCGCCCTCGTCGTCGGGATCCTGATGGGGGTCTACTGCGCGCTGCACCGCGAGACGGCGCTGGCCAAGCTCTTCCTGGCGATCTCGCTCGCCGGCGTCAGCCTGCCGACCTTCCTGATCGGCATCCTGCTGATCTTCCTGTTCTCGGTGACGCTCGGCTGGCTGCCGTCGTTCGGCCGCGGCGACACCGTGCGCCTCGGCTGGTGGACCACCGGCTTCCTCACGGTCTCGGGGCTCCGTGCCCTGATCCTGCCCTCGATCACCCTAGGGCTGTTCCAGATGACGCTGATCATGCGGCTCGTCCGCGCCGAGATGCTGGAGGTGCTGCGCGCCGACTACATCCGCTTCGCCCGGGCGCGCGGCCTCACCACCCGCTCGATCCATTTCGGGCATGCGCTGAAGAACACCCTCGTCCCGGTCATCACCATCGCCGGGCTTCAGCTCGGCTCGGTGATCGCCTTCTCGATCATCACCGAGACGGTGTTCCAGTGGCCGGGCATGGGCCTGCTCTTCGTGCAGGCGGTGCAGAACGTCGACATCCCGATCATGGCCGCCTACCTGCTGCTGGTCGCGGCGATCTTCGTGGCGATCAACCTCGCGGTCGACGTGCTCTACACGATCGTCGACCCGCGCCTGCGGCTCGCGGGACGCACCGCATGAGCGCCCTCGCCGCGACGCCCTCGCGCTGGGCGCGGTTCCTCGATTCCGACGTCTTCGCGAGCTTCCGCCGCTCGAAGCTGGCGATGGCGGCGCTCGCCGTCACGGTGCTGTTCTTCGCGCTCGCCATTGCCGCGCCGTGGATCTCGCCGCAGAATCCCTACGATCCGGCCGAGCTCGACCTGATCAACTCGAACCTGCCGCCGATCTGGTCGGCGGAGGGGCAGGCGCCGTTCCTGATCGGCACCGACGACCAGGGCCGCGACGTGCTCTCGGCCGTCTTCTACGGGCTGCGCCTCTCGCTCGTCGTCGGCCTTCTCGGCGTGCTCGTCTCGGGCGGCCTCGGCCTCGCGCTCGGGCTGATCGCCGGCTACTTCGGCGGCCTCGTCGACACGGTCATCATGCGCGTCGCCGACGTGCAGCTGACCTTCCCGGCGATCCTGATCGCGCTGGTCGTCGACGGCGTGGCGAAGGCCGCGGCCGGCGGCGGCCTCGACACCAACGCGACCATCGGGCTGATCGTCGTCTCGATCGGGCTGTCGTTCTGGGTGCAGTACGCCCGCACCGTCCGTTCTTCGGTGATGGTCGAGAAGAACAAGGACTACGTCCAGGCCGGGCGCCTGATCGGGCTGTCGTCGCCCGTGATCATGGTCCGCCATGTCCTGCCGAACGTGCTGGGACCGGTCTTCGTCATCGCGACGATCAACCTCGCGCTGGCGATCATCACCGAGGCGACGCTGTCGTTCCTCGGGACCGGCCTGCCCGAGACCATGCCGTCGCTGGGCACGCTGATCCGCACCGGCAACCGCTTCCTGTTCTCCGGCGAGTGGTGGATCGTCGCCTTCCCCGGCCTAGCGCTCGCCGGGCTGGTGCTGGCGATCAACCTGCTCGGCGACTGGCTGCGCGACGCGCTGAACCCGAAGCTGCAATGACAGAACCCGTCCTCTCCGTCCGCGACCTGCGCGTCGAGTTCGCGACGCGGCGCGGCATCCTGAAGGCGATCGACGGCGTGTCCTTCGACATCGCCCGCGGCGAGATCCTCGGCGTCGTCGGCGAATCCGGCGCCGGGAAATCGGTGACCGGCGCAGCGGTGATCGGCCTGATCGACCCGCCCGGCCGGATCAGCGGCGGCGAGATCCGGCTCGGCGGCGAACGCATCGACGACCTGCCGCCCGAGCGGCTGCGCCGCATCCGGGGCCGGCGCATCGGCATGATCTTCCAGGACCCGCTGACCAGCCTCAACCCGCTCTACCGCATCGGACGGCAGATCATCGAAACCGTGCAGACGCATACCGACCTCTCGGCCAGGGCCGCGCGGACGCGGGCGATCGACCTGCTCGCCGAGGTCGGCATCCCGGCGCCCGAGCGGCGGATCGACGGCTATCCGCACGAGTTCTCCGGCGGCATGCGCCAGCGCGTGGTGATCGCCCTCGCCCTGGCGGCCGAGCCTGAGCTGATCATCGCCGACGAGCCGACGACGGCGCTCGACGTCTCGGTGCAGGCGCAGATCATCACCCTGCTCAAGCGCCTCGGGCGCGATCACGGCACCGCCGTGATGCTGATCACCCACGACATGGGCGTGATCGCCGAGGCGGCCGACCGGGTCGCGGTGATGTATTCCGGCCGCATCGCCGAGATCGGCCCGGTCCGCGCCGTGGTCGGCGACCCTCTGCATCCCTACGCCAAGGGCCTGATGGGCGCGATCCCGACGCTGACGCAGGAGACCGGGCGGCTGGCGCAGATCCCCGGTGCGATGCCGCGCCTGACCGCGATTCCCGCCGGCTGCGCCTTCAACCCGCGCTGCCCGAAGGTGTTCGACCGCTGCCGCGTCGAGCGGCCCGACCCGATCCCGGTGGGCGGGCACCGCGTCGCCTGCCACCTCTACGATCGCGCCGAGGTGGCGGCATGAGCGCGCCCGCGCCGTACGTCGAGGTCGAGGGCCTGCGACGGCTGTTCGACGTGTCGAAGCCGTGGCTCAACCGGATGATCGAGCGGCAGCCGAAGCAGTGGCTGAAGGCGGTCGACGGCGTCGCCTTCACGATCGAGCGCGGCGAGACCTTCGCCCTGGTCGGCGAATCCGGCTCCGGCAAGTCGACAGTCGCGCGCATGGTAGTCGGCCTCCTTCCGCCGAGCGCGGGCGACGTCCGCATCACCGGCGTCTCGATGACCGATCCGGCGCAGAATGCGGCCCGCCGCCGGCTGCGGCGACGCATCCAGATGGTGTTCCAGGATCCCTACGCGTCGATGAACCCGCGCTGGCGTGTCGGACGGATCGTCGCCGAGCCGATCCGGGCCTTCGACCTGATCCGGGGCGAGGCGGCGATCGCCGACCGCGTCGGGGAGCTGCTCACGCTGGTCGGCCTGCATCCCGACGACCGGGTGAAGTACCCGCACGCCTTCTCCGGCGGGCAGCGCCAGCGCATCGCCATCGCCCGCGCGCTCGCCGCGGAAGCGGAGTTCCTGGTCGGCGACGAGCCGACCTCGGCGCTCGACGTGTCGGTGCAGGCACAGATCCTCAACCTGATGCGCGACCTGCAGGACCGGCTCGGGCTGACCTACCTGTTCATCAGCCACAACCTCGCCGTGGTGCGCCACATGGCGACGCGGATCGGCGTGATGTATCTCGGCCGCGTCGTCGAGATCGGCGGCGGGCGCGAGCTGTTCACGCATCCGAAGCATCCCTACACCCGGATGCTGCTCGACGCGGTGCCCGACATCGGCCTGACAGGGCGGCAGCGCACGCCGGTCTCCGGCGAGATCCCCAACCCGATCGACCCGCCGCCGGGCTGCAGCTTCAACCCGCGTTGCCCCTTCGCCGACGACCGCTGCCGGGCCGAGGTGCCGGCGCTGATCGATGGCGTCGCCTGCCACGCCTATCAGGAAGGGCGGCTGACCTGACCGCCTGCCCGATGGAGTTCCGATGACATCCAGCGCGCCGTCCGACATCCTCGAAATGAGCGCGGTCGCGCTGTCCGCCGCGATCCACCGGAAGGCGGTGTCCTGCGTCGAGGTGATGCAAGCCGCGCTCGCGCGGATCGCGCGGTTGAACCCGGCGGTGAACGCGATCGTCGCGCTGCAGGACCCGGGCCGCCTGATCGCGGAAGCCGCGGAGCGCGACGCCCGCCTCGCCCGCGGCGAGAGCGCCGGCCCGCTCCACGGGTTTCCCCTGGCGGTGAAGGACTTCGATGCGGTCCGCGGCCTGCCGTTCACGCAAGGCTCGCCGATCTTCCGCGACCGGATCGCGCCGGCCGACTCGATCATGGCGGGACGGCTTCGCCGAGGCGGCGCCGTGTTCATCGGCAAGACCAACGTCCCGGAATTCGGCCTCGGCTCGCACACCTTCAACCCGGTCTACGGCGCCACCGCCAACGCCTACGACCAGAGCAGGTCCGCGGGCGGCTCGAGCGGCGGCGCCGCGGTATCGGTGGCGTTGCGCATGCAGCCGGTGGCCGACGGCAGCGACCATGCCGGCAGCCTTCGCAACCCGCCGGCCTTCAACAACCTGTTCGGCCTGCGCACCAGCTACGGCCGGATCCCGATCGCCGCGCCGGACGTGTTCACGCCGGGCTTCGGCGTCTCCGGCGCGATCGGCCGCTCGCCGGCCGATATCGGCCTGATGCTGTCGGTTCAGGCCGGCGCCGACCCGCGCGTGCCATTCTCGATCCCGCAGGATCCGGCGATCTTCGCCGAGGACCTGAAGCGCGATTTTTCCGGCACGCGGATCGCGTGGCTCGGCGACCTCGACGGGCAGCTGCCCTTCGATCCCGGGGTGCTGGAATGCGGGGTCGAGGCGCTATCGGCCTTCGAGGCGGTCGGCTGCCGCGTCGAGCACGCCCGGCCCGCCTTCGACATGGAGCGGCTGTGGCAGGACTACGTCCTGCTGCGCGCCTGGATGAATGCGTCGAGCCTCCGCCCGCTCTACGACGACCCGGCGCATCGCGCCCTGCTCAAGCCCGAGGCGATCTGGGAGGTCGAGCGGGGATTGGCCCTCACCGCCGAGCAGATCAGGTCGGCGCAGGAGGGCCGCACCGCCTGGTACGAGGCCGTGCAAACCTTCATGGCGCGCTTCGACTTCCTGGTGATGCCGAGCGCGCAGGTGTTCCCGTTCGCGATCGGCCTCGATTGGCCGAAAGAGGTCGGCGGCCGCACGATGGACACCTATCACCGCTGGATGCAGGTGGTGATCCCGGCGACCATGAGCGGCCTGCCGTCCCTGAACGTTCCGGCCGGGTTCGGCCCCGGCGGGCTGCCGACCGGCATCCAGATCGTCGGCCCCAACCGGGGCGAGCTGGCTTGCCTGCAGCTCGGCGCCGCCTACGACGCGGCGGCCGGCTGGGTCTCGCGCCGGCCGCCCCCGCTGCTCGGGGCATGATCCCGACCCTTCGACCCGAAGCCCTGCAATCCTGAGACGCACCGGACGCGATCACCCGTTCGGCCGGTTGCAAGCGTTCGTTGCGGCGCGGACACAATCGGGGTTTTTGCGGCCGCGACGGGATGAAACGCGGGCGGAGCGCGGTTCGACGTGTCTATAAGATCGGCCATGAGCAATGCGGTTCGCCCCTCCTCGAAGCCGCGTGCGGCTTATCTCGCCCTCCCCCTCGCGATCGCCCTCGGCGGATCGGCCCTCGCCGCCGACCTCGGCGCGATCATGCCGCGGGCAGTGCCGACCTTCGCCCAGGTCGATCCCGACACCTGGATCGTGACCCTGACCGGCAACCTCCAGTTCACGCCGCGCTATCCCGGCTCGGAGGACTACACGGTGATCGGCTACCCGGCGATCGACGTGCGCCGCGCCGGCGAGCCGCGCCGCTTCTCCGCGCCCGACGACGGGTTCAGCTTCTCGCTCTACGACAACGCGGTGTTCCGCATCGGCCCGACCGCGCGTTTCGTGCCGGGCCGCTACTACGGCGACGACCGCCGGCACCTGTTCGGCTTCCGCGATGCGCGCTTCGCCGTCGAGCCGGGCCTGTTCATCGAGTTCTACCCGATCCCGTCGATCCGCACGCGGGTGGAAGTCCGGCAGGGCGTGTACGGGCACCACGGCACCGTCGGCTCGGTCGGGGCGGACTACATCCTGCCGGTCGACCGCTTCCAGTTCTCGATCGGACCGCGCCTGAACATCGGCGACGCCTCCTACGCGCGGAAGTACTTCGGCGTCACCGCCGACGAGGCCGCCGTGAACGGTCGCGTCGCCGCCTACGACCCCGGCAGCTTCTTCTCCGCGGGCGTGCTCGGCGCGGTCACCTACACCCAGGACGCGACCTGGGCCTATACCGGCTACGCCGGCTACTCGCGCATCCTCGGCTCCTCCGGCGACAGCCCGCTGGTGCGGCGCCCGTTCGGCAACCCGGACCAGTTCCTGTTCGGCCTGAAGGTCGACTACTCCTTCG
>NZ_JAKSYQ010000046.1:0-9361 GCF_022829665.1 Methylobacterium sp. E-041
GCGCTGCCCCGCATCCTCGCGCAGCAGCGTCAGGTAAGGGGCGACCAGCGCCCACTCATCATCGGAGACGTCGGATGGGTAGGATCTGCGCAAAGGGGTCATGCCCCTTCATCTGGAATCCCCACACCACGGGTCCATAACAGCCTCTAGTTATGGTTGTTGTAGTTCCAATTCGGGCAGGCCACGGGTGCCTCATGCCACTGAGGCCGGATCGCAGGCCGTGCGCCCATATTCCAGATGTGCTCACGAAGGGCGTGGCTAGTGTACCACGGTCCCCGACGACCCACTTGGGCACGCCGGGAAGTTGGTCGAGCAGCGGAACCGCATGGGGCAGTTCATGGGCCCGCACGGGCGCCAACCCGAAAGCGATGGCGCGACCCTGCCCCTCGGCGATCACGCAAGCCTTGGTACTATCGCCGCCACGCGTCCTTCGACAGGCTCAGGATGACGGCGGCCAAGAGCTTCGCAAGCGTCTCGCTCGGCCGCAGATCCCCCCTTTTGGCGGCGCCTGCCGCCTCCTGGTGAGCCCGCACGTTGGTGCCATCGAGGACACCATCCCGAGTTGAACGCCGCACTCCTGCATAAGGTCAAGCAGCCGTTCCCAGACGCCAGCACGGGACCAGCGGATGAAAATCTGCGCCGCTCGCCACCACGGACCCAGTTCCTGCGGAATGGTCCGCCATTTGGCCCCGTTCTGATGCCGCCAAAGAATGGCCGAGAGCGTGCATTGCAGGTCCTGCGGCGGCGTCTTGGCCTTGGGCCGGCAGGCCTCGACCAGCCGCTCCAGTTCGGACCATTGCACATCGCTCAACATCATAACTCCCACATCAGAGAGATGAAAACGCGAGACGACACAATCCAATCAAGTGACGGCAGACCCTAGCCTTATAAATGGTAGGCCACCAATCCAAAAGCTTCCTAATTTTGATTCTCTTTTAAAGTACCAGCGAAGCGAAAGTATTATAGCACTTCAGACGAATGCGGTCATTTATTTGATTAATGAACTGTAAGATATATAAATATTTTATCTTAAAGACTTTCGAACGCGCACCTAAATAGTTTTGGAGGACCATAAACCCCAAAATTCCACCAACATACGCCGCCCGGAGGGAATTACAATAAGCGCGACTCCCGTAAAAAAATAGCAAGAAGCTAAGTTCAAAAAAAGACGCAACGTGTTTCCCGCCCCCACTTCCTGGAGTCCGATATTAGCCACCCATGTAATGGCACATCCTAAAATCGCAGATATAAGGATTGGATAACATTCTTTTAAACATAGTTTTGAAGAAACGGGACCTCGTGATGTAGCTGCTAGAAATGTAACGACATTATCAATATTAGAGAAGATTGCAAGACAAATAATGATGCCAGTTAAGCCCCAAATCATGCCGATGAACAATGCGGCAGCCGTAAACACGGCGCTTAATAGCCCAAAATATATTTGCTCTTCTGCGCGGCCTTGAGATACGAAAAGCCAACCCGCACTCATGCGAAGTGAGAAAAAAATAAACGATATGGCAAGCCAGGAAACAATAACTCCAGCTGCAACCCAAGCCTCTCCTAGCACAACTATAACAAAAAGAGTGCCATAAGTCGCACAGCATAGCAGCCCTGGCATCGTTAAAAGGAGCGTTGCTTTCAAAAGAAGCATAAATGCTTTAGTATATTTTGCTTGAATTACCACTAAACGCGAAAGAAGGGATATGGCAACTCTGGCCAAAGGGGCTTGCACTTGCCATAGAGGAGTAATTATTAGCTTATAGGACCGATCATAGAGTCCGAGAGGTATGGCCCCTGAGTTTATACCGATTGTTATACTAGGTAAACTATTAGTCACATAGTATATCAAATTATATCCGGTGATTTTACCTCCAAAAATTATGAGCTTTAGTGATCCAGGCGTTTTCTTGGGAAAAGACGGAATCCAATTTGAATAATACCAGACCATTATAAGTATCACTATAGAGTTGGCAGCCTGCATATAAACAATCGACCAATAGCCGCATCCTAGAATTGCCGAAAATATACCGACCAAGGACCCGATAAATAAGCATAAAACATCCATCACAGCTAATTGACTGAACTTCATCCTTCGCTCTAATAATGCAGCTTGTTGAGCAGACAATCCACTGATGATTAGAAGTGTTGCAAACGCTGAGATAATACCTTCTAACTTTGGCTCTCCATATACAGCTGAAATAAAGGGTGCGCTTGCAACGAATAGCATAGCGAGAACGAAACTTACTATAACATTCAGCCAAAATAAATACGACAGACTCTCATGGCTTATAGTCGATTGCTGTACAGTAGCGCGAGACAGTCCTAGATCGTTAAATATCTGCACAAGCGATAGGAACGGCAACGCCATCGCAATCAAGCCAAATTCAGAAGGCAAGAGCAGCCTTGCCATAATAATTTGTGTTCCAAATTGAATAAAAAATCGAACGCCCTGACCTGCGGATGTAACAGCAACCCCACGGATAGACGCTGATTTTAAATTATCTGAAGTATTGTCGGGATCAAAACTATTAACTCTTATTTTTTTTATGTTCACGGTGCGGCCTTACGAACTTGAGATTTATAACCAGCCTAACTGGATGCAGGAGTTGTAGCTAAGTTCCCAAGTAGGCTCTCTACTATTCATAAGTGACGAAAGCGAATTGTAAAATCTCAGGAAATTAATTGGTATGATATAGGTATAATAATTTTAATTATAAAATTGATAAAATTATATTATTCACGTAGACTCGTGTAAACGGCCAACTTTATGACCCACCGCATCCCGCAAAACAGCTGCAGCACAGCCCGCGAGTAAGCCTATAAGAACACCAAGAGGTACAACCACGCTTCCTCTCGGGAAAACCGGCCTTACTGGTACTGACGCAATTTGAACAGGTTGCAATGTCGATAGATTCTCGTTTGTACGCCATGCATTTTGAATTTCGGCCTCTGAACTTTTCCTGCTGTATAGAGCAAAATTCGCTTCGTTTTGCTCGACCTCTCTCTCAAGTCTTGAGAACTCTGCAGATTTAGTAGCAAGCTTTTTTAACTGTTGATCGACCTCCTGCAGCTCGTTTTTTTGGTTTACCTCGGACTGTTTCAAGCCCGCAAGTTCTGCATTGTCATTGATTATTTTCTGCGCACTCTCTTGATAGAGTTTAACATGGAGAAGTGGCGGATCATCGCCGAATCCTGAACTTGCGGACGGCTGTTTGGCACTCCTAGTTGCTGAACTGGCGTCGCCATAGATTTCGGCAGGGAGATTCATCTTACCTTTCAATGATGAAAGTTGCACACGCAGAGACTCTAACTCTCCTTGAATGCGGGATATTGAAACCTGAGTTGAGGACAGATCAGCTTGCGCTCTATCTCGACGCGACATCAGGAGTTTTCGTTGATTTTCAACTGCGTAAATCTGATTTGCTACTGAAAACTTTTCGAGCGCCGTCGATGAAGAGGACAAGTTATCTTTATACTTATCTTTTTCGCCCTGAAAAAATCGTATTGAGAGAGGATTGCTATACAACTTCATATTTCTCTCAATAAGACTACTTGCTACTTGATTGGCCACCATCGCAGCACGGGCAGGGTCTCGATCGCGGAATGCTATCTTAAGCAAATCAGTATTAAGCTCGACATCTACTTTTAATGCTGCTTGTAGAGAAAGCACTGTAAATGGCTGGTTCTCATCTGCTACTTGCACAATTGTACTGACCGGCTTGCCAAATGTTTCAGATCTTTTATTTAATTGAACAATCTCAGCAGGATCTTCACTGTTTTTATTTTTCAAATGATTAAGAACGTCAATTATAACTGGCTCGCCTTGAGCTATTTTAACCATAGATTTTAAGTAACGATCTTGGGATAAGGCGCTGCTAGAGGATTCACTGTTTTCCTCTGGCTTTGGAGTTCGGCTGCGATCCACTAATAGCAATGTCTCTGCTTCATATATCCGCGGGGAGAACTTCCAAACTGATAATGCTATAATATTTATAAGCAACATAACTGCTGCAAAAATCACTTTTTGACGCCAGATAACAGAAAAGAAATTATTAATACTCATTTTATTGCCCTTGCTCCTGAGGACTTACATCACGGCCGGAAATTATAACTTTTGTAATCTCGTAAAAACAATCCTCCTGTCACCTTTTAAATCCTTTTACATAGCTCAGCGGTTCAGATTTAAGATCCTTGAGCCTGCCGATCAGTTTGGATGGTAAATTCGTTTAATATGAGGCCGCTGTGAAATGTGGTCCAGCGCGCACATTTTGTGAATCTGTCGGCTGCTGCTAAACCCTTTTCTAAGAATGCAGCGTCGCGCTTACACACTTATAGCCTTTGGTAGAGCTTCTAGTATCGAACGTTGCCAACAAATATCAATTTAATGGTAGAACAGGATATTAAATAGATCTCACCCCCGCTCACGAATACGCTTTCGATTCAGAAAATTGTGGCGCCTCGGTTAGCAGGATTACCATGGTGATGCCCATCAGTGAAATTTACTTAGATCGCCGCTGATGCAATGCTATTAATCTATTCATTCGGTTGAGTGGGTGATTAGATATGCGAGATTGTTTGATGACATCCTGCAAAAACGGATAGATAAAATTATTTATGTTCGGCCATAGTTTGTAAGCGTTCTGAAGATTTGTCGTCTTCCACAATATTTGCAGGATCTTTGGAATAACGCATAAAACGAGGATATTAGCGAAGTAGTGATGTCTGCCATTCGTTTGCCATCCGTCGCGTTAAAGACAGCGGTTTCTCAGGAAATCACCTAGCCCTATGATGTTAGGGTTCAGGCGCCAACGGTTTGGAGGATGGTGCCAAAGCAGCTGCTGCCGTTGAAGCGCGCGGTATCGACGACGATGCGAATGGCGGCTTCGCCCGTGGCGGCCCACATCGCGTGGTAGCCGTTGGTGACCTTCGCTAGACTACGAGGGGCGCAGCAGCCGATTAGATCCGTTATTGTTGAGCTCGACCGCGCCCGGATGGGCGAGGAAGACCAGGAGTTGATCGCGCGCCCGGCTGATCTTGGCTTGTAAATCGCGGGTCAGGTCCCAACGACATCATGTGGCCAGAATAGCGCCGAGTTGGCGGTCCAGACTTCGGCGCTTGGCAGTCAGCGTTCAGGCGGCCAGATCGGTGACGCGCTCGGCCAGAGCGAACACGGATCGCAACCAGAGCTGCAGGCGCCAGGGGACCGGATCGTTGCTTATTTCGACGATGTAGGTGATATCGCGGGCCAGATGCGCAAGGCAAGTCTGGTGTTCGGCTGCGTGTCCCTGCTGGGTGGTGTAGCGGTCCGAGATCCACACCGCCGGCCGATGTCCGTCTATCATCTCCCGCACCACGATGGCGCCCCGCGTCGGGGAGGCCGTGTGCACCACGGCTTGCATCGAATGGAAGACGCAGTGGTAGGCGTTGCCGCCCTCGATGCGCACGCCGGTCTCGTCCGAGGCGACCACCGTGGCTTGACGCAGGGTTCGAGACGGCCTCGTTGCGACCGGAGCGGAAGCGTTTCTGCGCGCGCTGGAGAAGGTTCATCAGCCCGCCCTGGCTGAGCGTAAGCCCGAACAGGCCGGAGAGCGCCGCCTGCAACCGCTTGTAGGACAGCGCCTGGAAGGTCTTGAGATACGTCGCCACCGCATGCAGCCGCGGGCCAAAGGGCGTGCCGCGCGCCGGCTCCGGAACCGGTGCAATCACGCGCGCGCCGTAGGTCGAGCACTGCACCGCCAGCCGTTGATGCTGGGTGACGACCGGTGCGACTTCCGGCAGCTCGATCCGTTCGGAGAGGCTGACGACCTCGGTGGGAAGGTCCCCGTGCAGTCCGCCGCCGCAGCACGCACAGCGATCGGGGCGATGCTCGACGACGGCATCGAGATCTTTGCTCATCACGCGACTGTGGCCCTCGTGGCCAGGCTTCGCCCCGCCTGGTTTGGCCTGCTCGCGCCGCTCCTTGCGATCCGTTGCCGGCAGCTTCGAAGACGTGCGTGAGGTCTTCTCCGGGCGCTGCATCCGCAGCACCACCTCATCCTGAGCTTATCGAAGGGTCGATCAGCTCCTAGCTGCTCAGCCGCTTAACATCGCTTTGGCTCATCCGCTGAAAGAATCAGCAAAATCCGACCCACGCAAGGGGGGTAATTACTTCCTGAGAGCCCGTCCGTTAACGTCCGGCAGGGTTTGAGTGGCTGGGATGGCGGTAATTTCAGACAGGTGCTGAAGCCTAACCTGCAAGTGCCATGTGGACCCCGACCACTCGCTGGCAGCATAGCCGCGCCAACCTGCGCTACGAAACCGACCTGATAGATACCGAGTGGACGATGATCGCACCTCTGATGCCGGAGCCGGCGCCATGTGGCCGCCCGCCAGTTTGGACGACGCGGGAGGTCCTGAACACCATCGTCTCAGTGCTGCGCGGGGGCATCGCGTGGGGGCTGATCCCGAAGGACCTGCCGCCGCGTTCGACCACGTTCGGCTATTTCAGCCGCTGCGCGACGAAGGGGTGTTTGCTCGCATCAACTACGACCTCGGCATGGCGGACCGCGAGCGTGTCGGACGGGAGCCTCACACACGGCTGCGGTGCTCGATAGTTAGAGCGTCAAGACCACCGAGAGCGGTGGGCCGTGCGGCTACGAAGCTCGCAAGAAGATCAATGGCCGCAAGCGTCAGGCGCTCGTAGATACGGACGGACGCGCCCTCGTTCTTGACCCGCAGCCGGCTAACGTCCAGAACCAGGATGGAGCTGAGCCAATGTTGCGTCTGTCGCGTCGGACTTTCCCATTCATCGTCAGAGCCTTCGCTGATGCAGGTTATGCCGGCGACAAACCTACGACTGCCTCGATCATCACCGTCCACATCGTGCGCAAGCCTCCGGATTAGATCGGCTTCGCCGTACACCCGCGCCGGTGGGTCGTCGAGCGCTTCTTCGGGTGGATCAGCCGCAACCACTGCCTTTGGAAGGGCCCGGAGGCGACCCTCGCCTCAGCTCACGCCTCTCTCTACGCCGCTGCCGTCATGATCCTCGTTCGACGGATGGGACGCACCTCATGACTTACCGAACGGACTCTTAAAGAGTGGCGCACCATCGCCACCTGTTACGTGAAAAATAATATCAGCTTTTGTGACAACAACATAATCGCAATTTTCCTACTTCTTTCGATTGCATTTAACACCTGTGTAAGTTCTGCAATCAACAATTTCTGCATCGGACTCATCGTCCTCCTCATCTTCATATGAGCGAAATCGTTCTACAAGTATACCTTTATAAGGATCAAAGTTTATAGTATATATTCTTCCATTCTTCTCAACAGTTGCCTTCCAAAACTTTTTAGTTGGCTCAATGGAAATTTCTTTTCCGAAACCTAGCTCATCAATTTTTCTTGAGATCTCGTACTTTGTAATCCATCCAGGACCAGGGGACCGTGCGAATGCCGTATGTGCTGTAACTATAAAAGTTAAAAATACTATATAACGACAGATCTGCTTCATAATCAAAAACCTTAACATTGCGGGCTGACCCATTTGGCGGCACGCGTTCCAAGTTAGTGCATTGTCGGTTGTTTGACGATGGCAGGGTGAACGAACGACGTTGAGCTACTCGGTTCCGCTAGTCAGACGATCACTTCTGGCGCAGTGGCTGGTAGCCGAGCGACGGGTGCGGTTGGATGCTGTTGTGGCGTCTCGGCCATTGCTCAATTACGACGCAGGCTTCGTTGTGAATGAATAACATCTCACCGTTGAGAAGTTAATTGCGCAAATTTGCATTAGAAATCTGGTAGATTACCGTTCTTCCGCGGACTAAGGTCCTTGATGTAGGCAGTTGTTGATCTAACTGCTATGATTTAATTCTGAACAGCCTTGGCAACGAATTCTGGGCCGTGGCACAGCAAGATTATGGCTCGAGGGTTTAAGCGGCACGCGAAGCCACCTTGTGGACGCTTAGGTGGTCGAGGATGACTGTATCGCCACGGTTTAGCACCGAAACCAGCGTGTCGGTGACATAAACCGGGAAACACTCGCCGCTCGTCACTCCATCGAATAGGGTTGTAGCGACGAGGCCGCTCGTGCGCAGGGCAGCGTTGACGGTGGTGGTCTTGTCGTAATGGGATGGACGCCCCCCGACTGCATTGTTGTGCCAAAGCGGTGGTGTTGTGAACCACCCGAGGGAGGCGTCCGTGACACAGGTGACCACCATCGGCCTAGATCTGGCCAAGAACGTTTTTCAGCGACACAGGGCGAATGCTGCTGGTGCCCCGATTTTCGCAAGAAGCTACGGCGTGATCAAGTCCTCGCCTTCTTTGCGGCCCAATCATCCTTCCTCATGCCATGGAGGCCTGCGCCGACGCGCATCACTGGGCCCGCAAGCTCTGCCACACGGTGAAGCTGATCGCGCCTGCCTAGGTGAAGCCTTTCGTCAAGCGCTAGAAGAACGCCGCGGCCGATGCCGAGGTGATCTGCGAGGCCGCGCAGCGTCCGACCATGCGCTTCGTTGCCGTAAAAAGCGAAGCCAAGCAAGCCTCCGCGGTAATCTTCCGGACCCGCGACGTGCTGGTCGGCCGGCGCACCCAGCTAATCAACGCGATCGGCGGCCATCTTGCTGAGTACGGCCTGATCACGCCGCAGGTACCCGCCCACATCGAGCGGTTTATCCCGCAGATCGAGGATCCCACTTCGGACATTCCTCCAGCCGCTCGCGCCAGCCTCGCCGTTCTCGTCTGTGCGTTCCGCCACCTGCAGGAACAGACCGTAGCCCTCGATCCCGAGATCGCCACGCGCGCGAAAGCCGACGATACGGCTCGACAGCTGATGAGCGTGCTGGGCATCGGTCCGCTGATGCCCCTACCATCGAAACCCTGGCCCCGCCCGGTGGGACGTTTCATTCAGGCCGCGACTTCGCGGCCTGGGTCGGGCTGACACCGGTCTAGGTCGCGGACTCATAAAGTTCGCAGCCAGACCCGGACGGCAGCGAGTTTGACGCTGGCGAGGAAGTTATCGGGATCCTTGTCGTAGCGGGTGGCGACGGCGCGGAATGCGGCAGCCTGTCGAAGTAGGCTTGGTCGGGCGTTCCACATTCAAGTCTCGCATAGAGTATTCACACGCTGTCAGAGGCTAGGTACCGGGCAATCTATACGTGCGCCGTACTCACGCTGACGTAGGCGTGCAGATAGATCTCCTCGTAGTCGGCCGAGCGCCACAGACGCTCGACGAAGATATTGTTGCATCATGCGATTCAGCCGTCCATGCTGATGGTGATCCCGGCCTTCAGCAGCACACTGGTGAAGTTG
The DNA here is from genome assembly GCF_022829665.1 of Methylobacterium sp. E-041. Taxonomy (NCBI): domain Bacteria; kingdom Pseudomonadati; phylum Pseudomonadota; class Alphaproteobacteria; order Hyphomicrobiales; family Methylobacteriaceae; genus Methylobacterium; species Methylobacterium sp. E-041. Next base: position 9,288 of record NZ_JAKSYQ010000046.1, read on the forward strand.
TGGGTGGTGAACTGCTTGCCTTGTGATCAGTGTTGACTATCTCCGGCTTGCCGTGCCGGGCGGACGCGTTGGGT
>NZ_JAKSYQ010000047.1:0-1080 GCF_022829665.1 Methylobacterium sp. E-041
TAAACCGCTGCGCCGATGGAGCCGGCCACGCTCGTGACCGTTTCCTTCAGGGTCGAGGGGCTTTCACCAGAGGCGGCCAGGGCCTTTATGGACCCGTGGTGTGGGGATTCCAGATGAAGGGGCATGACCCCTTTGCGCAGATCCTACCCATCCGACGTCTCCGATGATGAGTGGGCGCTGGTCGCCCCTTACCTGACGCTGCTGCGCGAGGATGCGGGGCAGCGCGAGCATAGCTTGCGCGAGGTGTTCAACGGCCTGCGCTACGTCGCGAACACAGCGGCACCCTGGCGGTGGATGCCTAACGATCTGCCACCCTGGGAAGCCGTTGACCCGCAGGCCCAACGCTGGTTGGCAGCGGGCTGCTTCGAGCAACTGGCCGACGACCTCCGCGCCTTGCTGCGCCTAGCCTCCGGGCGTCGTTCAGAGCCCAGCGCGGCCATCCTCGACAGCCGAACCCTGCGCTCGACGCCCGAGAGCGGCGAGCGGGCCGGATACGATGGAGCCAAGCGCAAACGGGGCTCGAAGGTCCACTTGGCCGTCGACACCCTGGGTCACCTCCTGGCGCTGCACGTCACGTCCGCCGACGCCGACGACCGCGCCCAGGTCGGGCAGCTCGCCAAGGCGATCCAGGCCGCCACCGGCGACACCGTCGATCTCGCCTATGTCGATCAGGGTTACACCGGGGAGAGGCCGGCTAAGGCCACCCGCACGCACGGTATCGAGCTGGAGATCGTCAGACTGCCCGAGGCCAAGCGCGGCTTCGTCCTACTGCCGCGGCGCTGGGTGGTGGAGCGCTCCTTCGCCGGGGCGACCCGCTTCCGTCCTCTCGTCAAAGACTACGAACGCTATCCCAGCACGCTCGCCGATCTCCACATCGTCGCCTTCGTCTGCCTCATGCTCAAACAAGCCGCTCGACTGGCAGCCAGTTCATAACAGCCTCTAGGGCCTGTCGTCGTCTGAACGGATTGGCTTGGCTAGCGTTTTCGTTTCTCTGATGCAGGAGGGACGATGCTGAGCGACGCCCAGCGGTCTGAACTGGAGCCCTTGGTCGAGGCCTGCCGGCCCAAGGCCAAGACGCCC
>NZ_JAKSYQ010000023.1:0-9481 GCF_022829665.1 Methylobacterium sp. E-041
GTTCTCCTCGCATGCCGCCAGAAGCGACAGCCTTCTCCCGTCGGTCGACCGGAGAATGGAAGAACCAAGCTCAAGCTCGTTTCGATCCGTTCGATCGTGGACCCGTAAGCGCGTGGAATGCGCAGCCGGGCACCTCGGATAGCCATCCCCGCTTAGACAGCGTTTTAGTGAGTGCGCGCTGCGGACCCATTGGCAGCGATCCAGTCGGGCGAGAGGACGTGGCCTTCCTCCGTCACGATCCATGGTAGCGCTCTCGGATCTCGGAGCGCGTCGATCGCAACCGTCAGGGCTTCGCGCAGTGTTCGAAACTCATGTCCCTCCTGCCTACGGGGAGACATACCCCGCGGCCAGATCGTCAGATCGGCGGGCTTGTCGAGGTCGCTGAGCGTCATGCGATCAGTCTGCTTCGGTGGGAGGGACACGCCTCGATACCGGAGCCCTATGGCTTCGGTTGGACGATCGTGTTTCGGGTTTGTGACCGTGTTGGATGGGGGGAGCCCTAAGCCCGCGCGCCTACCTGGTGCGACCCGCCCAGGCTGATCCCCTTCGACGACATCGAACGCGTGCCGACCGATGTCGGAGCGTAGGGTTTGCGTGACAGGTCATGCAGCGCATCCCCGACGAGACCGGGCGCTCCTTGTAGAGCGCGCCTTTCGCAGGTTGCGGCGATGCGGATGCCGAGTTCGTGGGTGTGGCTACGGCCGTAGAGGTAGACCGCCAGCCGGGCGCGGGTGGCCTCGGGAATACCTCCCAACAGGCTGGGCAGCGTCTCGGCTTCAGCGCTCATGAGCCGCCCCAGCACCTCTATGGCGACCGGGCAGTCTGCAGCAGGATCATCGACGCTGATCGGGTACGCTCGGTTCACGACGGCACCTGTTGGCTGGACGCGAGCACGGTGGTGGCAGGTGGTTAATGATTGGTGTCGCGGATCAGTAATGCCGCTCGGCCCGCATCAGTGATCGCCCACTCTCGCGATCCATCAGCGGAAGTGGCTCCTGCGGCTCGACGAAACCCATCTTCATCAGCCCGGGAATTTCCTGATCCCCCTTAGAATAGCGACGTGGTCTGCGCGCCAGCAGCATCAGCCGGTAATACTGACTCGGCCGCAACTTACCCTTCATTCTATCGCCCTCTCACGGCGCATTCCCCTCCCAAAACCTGATGCCCTATTATGGCTATGTCATCATGCGGCCGGTTAGCGCATGGTGAGGATGGCGATCATCCAGATACGTGTTTGACATTGCAAGAGGTCGCGGTTCGGGTAGCTGCGCTCTGCTGAGAGGTCGGCGACGACCCATGCACAAATTGGTCTTGCTGCTCCAATTCACGAGCGGCGAAATCAAGACATCTAGCTCGCGCCTCTGGATCAATCAAAGCCGTAAATGCTTTCACGAGAGCTATCGTTTCTGCAAGCTTCTCTGAGGTGTTTACTCCAAAAAACTCGCCGACCGACTCTCCCAAAATTGAAGCTATGCGCTCCAAGATCGTGAGTTGTGCGGAAGAAATACGATGCGCTTTTTCCATGGCGCGGGCTTCTATGAAGCGCCGGTGAGGACGGCAATTCAATTTGTCGGCATCCGACCCATCCGGCGATCAGGCGAGGCAGGCCTGTCCCCCGATCTGATCACGGGGCGACGGGTGCTTCGCCCATCTCACCAACGATCCGGTCCTGAGCCCGACTTGGGGGCAAGAGGCCCTCAACCATTTATTGCGGCGTCAACGATCCACCACCGGTCAGTCCCAAGAGAAATCACCTGCTTCTTATGCCACGGGATCGTGTTCGCTTCGGCGTGGGTACACCTGCAGATCTTCATCAGACCAGCATGCTTGAAGGCCCCTGGGCATCAGTCGGCTCCGCGTTCCGCCCCATGAACGATCTGCTGCAGCAGCGAAGGAAGCGGAAGTCCGTGCTCGTCCAGTAGGAAGGCGGCGCTGAGTAGCGCTCGAATATGTTGCTCCGGGACTGGCCGACTCATGATCTGCGCGTCCAGCACCTGATCGGCGAGGAGGCCGGCGAGGCGGGAGACTTCGGATAGGCGGTCCGGCGCGGCGGTCATGCCTTCCGCTCCCGGAACCGAATACCAGCGCCTCCGCCGTTCTCGGGGATGAACTCAAGGCCCTTACTCTCGAACGCGCGCTGGATGGCTGCGATCGTAGGGCCGTGAGCTGATAGAGCGCCGGGCGCAGTTTCCAGACGTTTGATCGTAGGAAGCGATACACCCGACGCCTCGGCGAGATCCTTTTGCTCCCAACGCAGCAAAGCTCTTCCAGCACGCACCATTTCGCTACTGAGCATCGACCGTCCCAAAAAATGATACCCAGGGGAGAATATGATACCTGAGGGATTGACACTACCTCAGGACTCATAAGATACTCCAGGCATCGAATTAGGGCAAGGCTCCTTCCGATGCGCTACGCCAACCTCATCCCTGCCTCGCACATCAGCCGCAGCGCCGACCCCCGCCTGACCGCAGACGCCCGCCGCACCTTCATCACCACGAAGGCCGCCGTCGTCGCCTCGACCGAGAGCGCCAAGCGCTTCGCCGCCACCGTCGCCCCCCTGGTCAACCGCGACGGCACCTTCGACCGCTCGGCGATCATGCGCGCTGCGACCCGCTCCGCGCAGGCCCGCATGGAAGTGACCGGCGACGCCTGGGGCGTGTGCATGTCCTACGCGCTCAAGGGCGCCTGGGCCGCCGCCAAGGCTTCGCGCGCCTACCGCGCGCACTGAGGCCGGACCGATGGCCTCCGACCTGATCCGCTCCCCCACAGTCCGCCTGCTGCACGCCCGGCAGGATCACGCGATCTGCCTGCGCCTCGCGGCCTCCTACCGGCACCGGATCGCGGCCGGCGAGACCGACCAGCGCGCGGCCCATGTCTGGGCGCTCAGCAACGCCCGCCGCTGGCGCCTCGTCGCCGCCGAACTGAGCGAGACGCGCTGATGGCCAACCCCTCCCGCCGTGGCGTCCTCGGCGCTTTCCTCGTCCTCGTGTCCTCGCGGGTGCCGGCCATGTGCTGCCGGCGATCCGCTGGGCCGAGAAAGCCGATTCTGCCTATTCCGCTTCGGGTCATGTCGCAGCTGACCTGACCGCCGCCGGCCTGCCGATGCCCGCCGGTTAGCGTGCCACCGCGCTTCACTGGCCCGCGTGCGCCGGCTGGCCGCCTCAACCTCTACGCCCTGACGCCGACTACGCCCAAGACCGCCGCGGCGCTTGCCGCCTATCACACCGCCCGCGGCGAGCGGGCCGGCACCACCGGCGCCCGTCGTGCCGCACGGCGACGCCTGCGCAAGGTGTTCGCTCGGCCGGGTGCCGTGCTCCCGCCCCGGCCGACCAGATCGGCGCCCAACCGGGACCCACCCCTTCCAACTTCCGCACCCACCCCGAGCCCTCTGGAGCCCCAGCTATGGCAACGACCTTGCACGCCTCGAACCCGCTGACCGGCCCCGTTACCCGCGCCATCGTGGCCATGCGCAACGACGAGCCCGTCCCGCCCCGCCGCGGCTTCCTGCGTGGCCTGCTCTCGCTGCCCCTGATCGGTGGCGGCGTCACGCTGATCAGTGCCCCGAGCGCGGTGGCCGAGCCGCTGACCCTGCCCCTGATGAGGCGCTACGTCGCCTTCCTGGCCCGCGAGCACGGCCACGCCCATGACGAACTGCTCGGCATGCTGAGTCCGGAAGAGCAGTACTACAGCGGGTACTACAGCCCCCCTCACGGCCCCGATGACCCCGCTGGCCGACAAGGTGCTCAGCCACTGGCCGATGGATGCCAGGGCCGATGCCATGGTTACAGCTGCCCCACCCTCGACGCGGGCGGCCGTGGTCCTCAGCACGATCGGCGCGGATTGGGGAGGGCGGCCGATGAACGGTCCCTCATCCCGTCGCAGCTTCCTGCGCGGCCTCACCGCGCTCTCAACCGGTTCGATCGTGCTCGCGGCTCCCGCAGTCCTTGCGGCGGCACCGAGCACCGACGCCGACCTGATCCGGCTCGGCGCCGACCTGGACAAGGCCCTGGCCGGCTTCCTGACGCTGTGCGAGCGCAAGGCCAGGCGTGTCGCTCAGTTCGAGACGATCAAGCCGGAAATCCAGCCCGAGATCGTTCGTCCTCGCGTCACCGGCCCGGCAGGGTGGCACTTCCATGGGGAGGCACCACCCAACGCGGACGGCGAGCCGTGCCACAGGCAGTTCGACCATCGCGTGATGATCCTGTGGCCATGGGAGGCGGTGCAGAACACGAATCGGTATCACGACGGGCGCACCCGCATCTGCAAGCATCATCGGCGCCTTCGAGCCTCGTGCGAGGCCTACCATGCCGCCCATCTCGCAGCGCGCGAGGCGGCTGGTATCCCGATTGTCGAGGATGCCCGGTTCCATTCCGGCCGCGATGTCATGCGGATCGCCTTCGATATCGCCGCGATGGATGCTGCCACGATCCCCGGCCTGGCAGTCAAGGGTCGGGCCGGGCTCGCCATGCAGCAGGTCTGGAGCAGCGATCGTGGAGGCAGCTCGATCGATCCCTCTTACAGGAAACTGCTGCAGAACCTCGTGGCACTCGATGGCAGGGAGGCAAAGGAGGAAGCTTGATCCCGTGCGGATCCCGTCGTCTCACAGCTGGCGGAGCAACAGACAGCCGATCCTTTGCTCCACCAGGCTGTGCTCGTAGCACCGCCTCCTCTCACGCCAGCTGGAGCCCGCAACCTGATAGAGGCGGTGGTACAGAGCGTCGTCAACACAGCCGACAACCTGCTGCCATCCTCGACCGCATGGACGGAGACGTAGGCGCCGGGGACGGCGGGGATGCGGAACCCGCCCTCGGCGCCCCTGAGAGCCACCAGGGCAGTCAGGTCGTGTGGATGCGGGGCAACGATGTGGACCGGGAGGCCGAGGCGTCGGAGGTCGTACTTCCGGAAGCGGCAGTGATCCCATTCCCGCCGCTACCATGGGGCGGCAGGGGCAACGTCGTGGCGGCGGCGGGTGTGGCGCTCCTTGAGATGGTCTGGGGGCGCTGATCCCGACCGCGCTTCCCCTCTCGACCAGACAACAGCTGTTCACGCCCATTTTGGGATGGGATGGGACCTTGTTCGCGCGGGAGGGATTTGGTGCTTATGGATCGCACCGCGTCTGCCCCTTATGCCCTCGCTGTCGATGACGATGGGCTGATCCGCATGGACGTGCTCGACATCCTTGAAGAGGCCGGGTTTCGAACCCTAGAAGCCGCAGACGGCGATCGGGCCATCACGATCCTTGAAGAGCATTACGCTTCGATCGTCCTTCTCTTTACCGACGTGCAGATGCCCGGATCGCGTGACGGGTTCGCCCTGGCATGCGAGGTGTCACGGCGCTGGCCGGACATTACGATTGTCGTTGCCTCCGGCCAGGTCAGCCCGCAGCCCGGTGAGTTACCTGATGGGGTGCGCTTTCTGAACAAGCCATTCTCTGCGGAAATGGTCCATGACCACCTGCGGGAAATCCTGCCAGACGGCCGAAAGCCGGAACCTCTTAAGTCATAAAAAAAGGGACCGTCATCGGCCCCGTTCTTCTTTTCTCTCAGAAGCAGCCTAATGACCGAAATATCCGCGGATTGTTGAAATCCGAGTACCGACCATTCGGACTGCGCGCTTGATGTTTTCCTCGGTGACTCCAAGGGATTGGGCAAGCGCCTGACGCGCAAACTGATCGTGGATGTCTAAATGCGTTTTGGAGACACTAGGCGCGGGTGTGGAGGACATTTAAAACCCTACTCCGCTTATAGGCTTGTTTCTGGCGATGCTGCACGATTGGGGTATGAACGCGAACCGGGCGCGGATGTTTCGTCATCCCCTGTGGAATCCGATTTTTTGCCTCAGCCCTGCACCACCCTTTCATAACTTGAGCGTTTTTCGGATACCGATCGGATCGCCTATGGGTAGACAGCGGAAGTTGCAGGACGCCGAAAGGAGTGTCCGTTATGGAGTTTCAAACGGCGGACGATCGTGCCACCCGGGCGCTCCTCACGTGATGAGCCCTACCGCTTCGCTTCCTTGACTGCTTCGATCAGCGACCGGATGCGGGCAGCCATGGCGTCCATCGCGAACGGTTTGGTCAGCACCGACATGCCAGGTGCGAGATGGCCGTGGCCGAGCACCGCATTCTCCGCGTAACCGGTGATGAACAGCACCTTGAGGTCCGGGCGCTGCACCCGTCCGGCGTCTGCCATCTGCCGGCCGTTCATGCCGCCGGGCAGGCCTACATCCGTCACCAGGAGGTCGATGGGCACGTCCGATTGCAGGATCTTCAGCCCCGCCGCGCTGTCACCAGCCTCGATGGCAAGGTAGCCGAGGTCTTCGAGGATATCGGTGACGAGCATGCGCACGGTCGGCTCATCGTCCACGATCAGCACCGTTGCCTCCTGCTCCGAGCGGGGCAACGCATCGAGTTTGATCGTGTCGAATTCATCGGCTGCCTCGCCGTGGTGGCGGGGCAGGTAGATGCAGATAGTCGAACCCTGACCGACCTCGGAGTAGATCCGGACCTGCCCACCAGACTGCTTGGCGAAGCCGTAAATCATCGACAGGCCGAGCCCCGTGCCTTCTCCGGTGGGCTTCGTCGTGAAGAACGGCTCGAACACCCGCGCGATTACTTCCGGCGGCATGCCGGTGCCGGTGTCGGTTACGCACAGTGAAAGGTACTGCCCTTCCGGGAGGTCCTGTTTCTTGGCGGCGCGCTCATCCAGCCACCTGTTCGCGGTCTCGACCGTGATGCGCCCGCCATCTGGCATCGCGTCCCTGGCGTTGATGCACAGGTTAAGCAGGGCGTTCTCAAGCTGCGACGGGTCCACCAGGGCGGGCCATAGGCCTGAGGCGCCGACCACCTCGACCGGGCTGCCTGGGCCAGCCGTACGCTGGATCAACTCCTGCATGCCCAAGACGAGCCGGTTTACGTCGGTGGGTTTGGGGTCGAGGGTCTGGCGGCGGGAGAAGGCGAGGAGGCGGTGGGTCAGCGCCGCGGCGCGCTTCGAGGCCCCCTGTGCGGCCACCATGTACTTGTCCACGTCCTTGAGGCGGCCCTGCTGCATCCGGTTCTGCATCAGTTCCAGTGACCCGGAGATGCCCGCGAGCAGGTTGTTGAAGTCGTGCGCCAGCCCCCCGGTGAGTTGGCCCACCGCCTCCATCTTCTGGGATTGCCGAAGCGCCTCCTCGGCGCGCATCAGTTCAGTTGTCCGCTCGGCGACTCGCTGTTCCAGGGTCTCGTTGAGAGTGCGCAACGCTGCCGCTGCCCGGTCGCGCTCCTCCAGGATGGCGCGGCGCTCCTCCACGTCGATGAGTACGCCGGGGAAGCTCGATGGGGTTCCGTCCTCAGCGCGGTCAACGCGCCCGTTGGCTTCGATCCAGTAGTAGCGTCCGTCCGTCCGGCGCACGCGGTACTGGTGCGCGTAGGCGCCGCCCCGCTGGATCGCGTCGTTGATCGCCTTGGCCAGTCCCGCTTGGTCGTCGGGGTGCACGGTCGCGACGATCTGAGCGAGCGGTATGCCGGTCGTGCCGAGGGCTGGGTCGAGGCCGAAGCTGCTGGCGAAGCCCTCGTCAACGGTGAACCGGTCGGTCGGTAGATCCCAATGCCACGTCCCGAGGATAGCCCCCGCGCCAAGGGCAAGTTGCACGCGCTCGGCATCGGCGTGCGCCCTCACCTCCCGATACCGTGCCTGATCCCTCTCGGCGCGTAACGCGGCCTCGGCACGCACGCGCGCCGTGACCTCATGACCACCCACAAGAATGCCGTTGACCGGACCATTCTGTTCGCGGATCGGCTGGAACAGGAAGTCGATGTACCGGTCCTCGTCCTCATCCACGAACCGGATCGGCGTGTCCTGAGCCGAGAACGGGACACCGGTGGCGTACACCTCGTCCAGCAGTTCGAAGAAACCCTGCCCTTCGAGTTCGGGGAATACGTCGCGCACAGTCCGGCCGAGGTAGCCGCGCGCACCGGCCGTCGCCACGTAAGCGTCATTGACGTACGCATAGACGAGGTCCGGCCCTTCGAGCACGGCGACGAAGCCCGGTATCTGCTGTAACAGGCTTCGCTGGCGCCGGTTGCTGGCGCGAAGGCTGTGCTCCAGCGCCTTGCGCTTCGTGGTCTCGGTCAAGATGGAGATGACCCCGCCGATGCCGTTGGGCGCGGTATCGTCATCGATTGGGCTGAGCCCATAGGTCCAGTAGGCATCCTCGACCCGGCCCTCGCGCAAGATCGGGACGTGCTGGTCCTCGTACCAGGTATGCCCGCCGCCGTTGCGGACCTTGGCGACCTCGAAGCCAATCACCGGCCAGATTTCACCCCAGCTTTCGGATGCCGGACGGCCGAGCGCGGAGGGATGGCGCTCCGGTCCCGCCGAGGGGACAAAGGGGTCGTTGTAGAAGAACGTCGCCTCCAGCCCCCAGAAGATGTGCATGGGGTGATGGCTGTTGAGTAGCAGGCGCACCGCCGTGCGCAGGCCGGAGGGCCAACCCTCGGGCTTGCCGAGCGGCGTCGTGGTCCAGTCGTAGGCGCGCATCAGCGTCGCCATCTCGCCCGCCCCGGCAAGGAAGTCGCAGCTACCCGACATCGGATCAGGCGCGGTCATGAGGGGGAGGAGACTGCTGCACCATCGCTTGCTGGGTGATCGGGGCCTTCCCCATCTCGGCCCTTTCAAACTCCCGTAGGGCGGCCCGCACGACCTCGCTGATGCTGCTGTAGCGGCCGGTGGCAACGCACCCTTGCAGGAACACCCGCAGTTCCGGGGGCACGGAGATAGTGATGGTTTCGCGCACAGCCATATCGGATCGGTAACACGTCCACACACTGTCTTACACGTGACACATGCGTGCCCCGGTTGCGGTCCCTATGCCGTCTGCTTCCCGGCAGGATCGGACGTTGGACAGTGCCTACGCCAACGTCCGAGTAGGGTCACAAGCGGCTTCGAAAGCAGCCTTAATCGGTCACAGGTTTTCGCCCGTTGCGCGACCTACATCACCGAGATGCACCCGGCTTGCACCATCGGCCGTTACACGGCTGGTGCAGCCAATTGTCCGTTGTCAGATGATCTAGGGAAAGGTGCGCCCTCCCTCAGGCTGATCATCCGATGACCTTGCGTATCAGGATGCGGTGGTTTGAGCCTGCGCGAGCCAAGCCCAGGCAGCTGGCTCCTCCTTAAAGTCGAAGGTTTTTGTCTCGACCGGCATGATCATCCCGGACAGGTTGATCATAGCTTTCGCCATGGTCGGTGCACCGACGACGACGTAGCGCTGGATATGCGCCACCGAGCGCGCCTTCACGCTCGCCGCATAGCCGTCGAAGGTCGCTCCTAGATCCGAGCCTTCGTAGTTCGACATAATGATGAGCATGTCGATCTTCCCGTGCGCCTGCATGGCTGCATCGGTCACGGAGGACATCCACTCGATGTCGGGCTTGGTGATCTTGTCCTTGATCTCGAAGGCGAGAAGGTCGGGACGCGGTGCCTCACGCTGGATGACT
>NZ_JAKSYQ010000048.1:0-1014 GCF_022829665.1 Methylobacterium sp. E-041
ACGCCGAGCCCTACGCCTCATCCGCCGAGCGGACACAAGCCATGAGCCCCTGGATCGACCACTACAACACCAGCCGAACCCACTCCGCCCTCAGCCGACAGACACCCTGGCAAAGGCTGAACAACCTTCTGGGCAACGACACTTAGCGGCCCGTTCGCGCAGGCCGGGCTAGCTGCAAATTCGGCAGCGATGCCGCCGTAGACGAGGGCGGATCCCCGCGCGAGGAACCGCCGGCGCGACGTCCCCGCAACCGCCTCGGTGTCTCGGACCGCTTCGGCATCGGACTCTGTTCCGCTCACCCTGTATCTCCTCAGCTGGATTGGGCCGTGGTCGGACGCGAGATTGTAGTTCCGCCAATCCGACCGCGTCATCCCCAAGCTAGTTCTCTTGGTGACATCGCCGAAAGGAAACGCTTCAATTGATCACTTGGCAGCAGTTCGGCGTCGACCCACCGCCAACGCGGAAATTCGTATTACAGAGACGTCGATGCCAGCGCGACACGTGACGCCAGCCTCGCCGCCCGATCTAATGCAATGCGGACTGGCCGTCATCGACCCAACCCAGCCACTCGGACCGCCGTCGGTGCTTCTCGAAAGCAGCCGTTCGTCAGCCCCCCGGCAACTTCGGTTTAAGGTGGCGATCAGACCTTAGCTCTTCGCCCGAAATCGGGCGCTGCGCGCGCCGCTCTTCACCGCCTACCGGCGGCGGCCAAGCTGGTTCGTTCAACAATCTCGACCGCGCCGCGACGGAGTTCGATCAGGCCTGCTTCGGCCCATTGTGCCAGGATGCGGCTCACCACCTCGCGCACGCTGCCGACGTCGTCGGCCAGCTTCTGATGGGTCACGGCAACGACGCCGCGTGGATCGGCTTCAGCTAAGAGTCCGTCCGATAAGTCATGACGCTCGGCCGAGCCTTCGGACGAGGATCATGACGGCGGCGGCGTAGAGGAAGGCTTGGGCCGAGGCGAGGGTCGCCTCCGGGTCTTTCCAAAGGCGGCGGTTGCGGCTGATCCAG
>NZ_JAKSYQ010000049.1:0-1095 GCF_022829665.1 Methylobacterium sp. E-041
TCGTCGTTCGCAAGGCGCTACGCCGGGCGCAGGTCGTGCCGTTCTTCGCCAAGCTGCCTCGATGCCTGGTCGGCATGGAGGCGTGCGGAACGTCCCATCACTGGGCCCGGGAACTGACGAAGCTCGGCCATGAGGTTCGGCTGATGCCGCCCGCTTACGTGAAGCCGTATGTGAAGCGCGGTAAAACCGATGCGAACGATGCCGCTGCCATCTGCGAGGCGGTGACGCGCCCGAGCATGCGCTTCGTGCCGGTGAAGTCGACCGAGCAGCAGGCAGCGCTGGCGCTGCACAGGACGCGCGACCTGCTGGTCAAGCAACGTACGCAGTTGGTGAACATGATCCGCGGCCTGCTCGCCGAGTTCGGGATCGAGATGGCGCGGGGCCTGCGGCACGCGCTCGAACTGGCAGCCCGGCTCTCGGCCGGAGACGCAGCCGAGGTGCCACCACTGGCGCAACGCGTGGTGACCGGGCTGGCCGATCAGATCGGCGCCGTACAGATCCATCTCACCCGGCTGGAGAAGGAGTTGTTGGCCTGGCATCGGGACAGCGACCTGTCACAGCGCCTGGCGACGATCCCCGGTGTCGGCATCGTCTCGGCAACGGCGCTGGCCGCCTCAGTGAGCGAGCCCGAGCGCTTCCGCTCCGGTCGGCAGTTCGCAGCTTCGTTGGAGCTGACACCGCTGCAGAACTGCAGTGCCGGCAAAGAGCGCATGGGCCGGATCTCGCGCATGGGCGACCGCTATCTGCGCCGCCTGCTCGTGGTCGGCATGACCTCTCTGGTCCGGCGCGCGAAGGCTGCGCCGACGTCGGTCGACCCACGGCTGCCGGCGCTGCTCCAGCGCAAGCCAGTGCGCGTGGTAACCGTTGCGGCGGCCAACCGCACCGCACGGGTCGCCTGGGCGATCATGACCCGCGGCGGCACCTACCGCGCACCAGCGGCCACGGCCGCCTGACAGCAGGAAGGGGAGCACTTTTCCGAGTTGCGAGGACGATGAGAGTTGATGGCGAACCGGTCAGACCGGGAGCCGGGACACCCCGCTGAATGTCCAGAGCATCATAGCCCGCAAAGCAGAGTGGGACCCAGCTCGCGGATAC
>NZ_JAKSYQ010000050.1:0-2048 GCF_022829665.1 Methylobacterium sp. E-041
GCGCCCTTCAGGCCGAGATCGCGCGGCACGTAGGGGAGCGGGAACTGGATCTCGAGGGTGCCGCCGACGTAGGTCGAGCCGCCGATGGCGTTGGAGCGGGCGTCGGTGGTGCCGACGTCGCGCGGGCCGATGCCGTTGGGAGCGAAGCCGCGGACCAGCGACGGCCCGAGGAAGAACTGGTCGGTGATGCGCAGCGGGTTGCTGTCCAGCGCCTCGATGTGACCGCCCTGGAGGCGGACGAAGCCGACGACGTCCTCGTAGAGTTCCTTGTAGTACCGGGCGTCGCCGGTGACGCGGAAGAACTTCGAGTCGCCGCCGAGGCCCGCGACGTCGGGCTTCAGCTCGGCGTAGAGGCCGTTGCGGGGCGCGCCGATGACGTCCAGCGTCGAGTAGGCGAGCGTCAGGCCGGCGAGCGAGGTGAGCGTGTTGCCCTGGGAGCCCTTGATCGCGATCGAGGCCTCGCCGTTGTAGGCACAGGCCGGGTACTGGGCCAGCCCGCTGACGTCGCGGCCGTTGAGCTGCGCGCCGTTCGGGTAGACGCTGGTGATGCCCGGGATCGGGTTCGAGCAGTCGTTGTAGGGCTGCTTGATCGAGTTCGGGACCTTCAGCTCGGTGTTGTAGAGCGAGTAGCGCAGGGTCACGCCGAAGGCTTCGGTCACCGGCAGGCCGATACGGAGCTGGCCGCCGTAGACGGTGGTCTCGTAGCGCGAGTACCGGGTCAGGTCGCTGTACTTGTAGAACGCGTCGAAGCCGGCCGCGAGGCGGTAGCCGAGGAAGTACGGCTCGGTGAACGAGAAGTCGACGCCGCGCGAGTACTGGCCGCCGGTACCGGCGACGCGGACGTACTGGCCGCGACCGAGGAAGTTCGACTCGGAGACCGAGACCTCGCCGATGATGCCGTCCTGGGTGGAGTAGCCGCCCGCCACCGAGAACGAGCCCGTGGGCTGATCCTCGACGTCGATGTTGATCACGACGCGGTCGGGCGAGGAGCCGGGCTCGTTCGAGAAGCGGACCTTCTTGAAGAAGCCGAGGCCGTTCAGGCGGCGCTCGGCGCGGTCGGTCAGCACGCGGTTGTAGGCGTCGCCCTCGGCGATATCGAGCTCGCGGCGGATGACGTAGTCGCGGGTGCGGGTGTTGCCGCGGATGTTGATGCGCTCGACGTAGACGCGCGGGCCGTCCTCGACGACGAAGCCGAGGGAGACCTGATGGGTCGCGCGGTCGCGCTGGCCGGTCGGGCGGACCTGGGCGAAGGGATAGCCGGCCCGGGCGACGTCGTTGGTCAGGCCCGACAGGGTCTTCTCGACGTCCTCGGCGTTGTAGACGTCGCCGACCGTGGTGCGGATTTCGCCGTCGAGGTTCTTCGTGTCGAGGCCCGGCAGGCGGGAATCCACCGCCACGGCGCCGACCGTGTACTGCTCGCCCTCCTCGACCGTGACCGTGATCACCCAGCCGTTGGCGTCCGGGCCCTCGACGTAGCGGGCGTCGGCGTTGACGATGCGGAAGTCGGCGTAGCCCTTGCGCAGGTAGTAGCGGCGGACGAGGTCGAGATCGTTGGCGATGCGATCGGGATCGTAGACGTCGGAGGTCTTGATGAACGACAGGAAGTTCATCTCGGACGAGGAGACCAGCCCCTTCAGCGTCCGCTCGCTCACGGCGTTGTTGCCGACGAAGGTGATCGACACGATGCCGGTCTTATCGCCCTCGTCGATCTGGTAGATCACGTCGATCGAGCCGTTGGGCAGGTCGACGGTGCGGTAGGTGACCTTGGCGGTCCCGCGGCCGGCGCGGCGGTAGACTTCCTTGATCCGCGCCATGTCGGACTTGATCACGGCCTCGTTGAAGGCGCCGCGGGCCTTGGCCTCGACCTGCCCTTCGAGCGTGGCCTTCTCGATCTTCTTGTTGCCCTCGAACACGACCCGGTTGATCAGGTTGTTCTCGCGGACCGTCACGACGGTGCGGCCGCCGCTGGCGGCGACCTTCACGTCCGCGAACATGCCGCTGGCGAGCAGGTTGCGGCGGGCTTCCTCGGCGGAGCCCGATGCGGTGCC
>NZ_JAKSYQ010000051.1:0-747 GCF_022829665.1 Methylobacterium sp. E-041
GATCGGCTTCCTCGATCAGTGAGCCTCATGGCCAAGAGCACGCCCCTACAGCGGATCGCCGACGCGCTGCAGGTCTCGCTGACCGTTCTGTATCAATCGCAGAACGCGATCGAAGCGGTATCCAAGCCCGTGGAGCAGACAGAGGTTAATGGCGGCTTCGAACGTGAATGCTACGCGCTGATCCAGGCTTTCATGCGAATTTCCGATCCTGAAGAACGTCTCCGGATCTTGACCCTTGTGCAGGCGTCAGGTGAAGCGGCATGAGGCGCAAAGCGTCCAAGTTTGGAAGGCCGCGTCTGTAGACTGGCCGATCACGACGCTGGTTGGGCCCGCTGGATTGCACCGGACCTGAGGCGGGCTCAGGCAACGTCGTCACGACTACACATCATCTCGGTGCTCGGTGTGATGTACCTAGAAAATGGTGGTCTGGCGGTGAGCCCTGATGCCAACTACTCGCCACCTGATTTCAGCCCTGGGAGCAATGCTTCCGCAATAAACAAGCTTTCTCACTACCAAGGGTCAATTTGTGAGCCCTTCCCGAGTTAGTCCAAAGAAGGCTTCTATATGCTCGCGTAGACCACGCGGGGATACTCGGAGGCGTATGCATGATGGGACAGGGGCGGTGCATTTCACCAAGCGTAAAAGAGCGTCGTAAGCCTTTTGAATGTTCGTGGGCGACGGTTCGATATCAGCGCGAACGAGTGCACCGGCTGCAGTATGCCAAAGGGGCGCTTCGGTGCTCTGTAG
>NZ_JAKSYQ010000063.1:0-25736 GCF_022829665.1 Methylobacterium sp. E-041
GACCGGATCTTCACCTCCTACGACGACATCCTCGATCGGTGTTGTGAGGCCTGGAAACGCTTCGTCGCCCAACCCTGGCTCATCATGTCCATCGGACTGCGCCAGTGGGCCTATCGGTTATGATCAATGCCGGTTGGTATAACGGGGTCATTACGAGGGAAAAGGCAGCCGCCCACGCGTCTCGCGATCCTGGTCTGATGACGGGCTTCGCCCATCGGGTCTCGAGGTGAACAGGAGCAGGACGGGAAGCGCCTACGTTTGAAGGTTTGGGCGGTGCAATTCCTTAAGATCGCTCATCCAAGATTGATGACAGACGATTCGGTACTCCTTTCGCCGTATGCGGTCATCGATATCGAGGCCATCAAATGCGCCATACCGTGATTGCACTGTTTGCTTCAGTAAGCATCATCAGCCCGTCGGTTGCACAAACGCGATATGCAGCGATCCACCCGCAGCCCACGCTTCTGAGCACGGAAGGCGTTCAAGAGGCTTCTCAGCCTGCCGACCTCGGATCAACGATGAGCGAGGCGAACGCAAAATCCCGTGGTCGGATGGATATGTTCGATCGGCGCATCGCAGCGAGTGGAAATCGCGCGCTCCGTTCCGTGTGCCGCAACTGCGCAACGACGGCCAAATGGGCTCCTCGGCGCATCGTAGCCAGAGCGGAAAGCCGCGAGTTCCCCATCGCGGATCCGGCTGCAGCGCCCGATCAATAGGAGCTTCACCCCGTAGCTAGCGCTACTCTTATCGTGACTATGAGCGCCTTCCTTAGTGCGTAATTTCCGCTGTTTGAACGGTTTGGACCGCCATGGCGTTTAGACCAGCGAAGCACCTAAGCTAAGCAATAAAAGTGCTGCTCGCCGATGGTAGAAATGATGGATGAGGAAGCCGAGAACTCCGTTCAAGCGGATCGGATCACGCCGCTCGAGCGCCTGCGAGCACGATTGACGGTGTGGGCAACTTTTGGGCTGCTCTTGATCTTTTTCACGATCACCATCGCCCTGTGGGGCTATGCAGCGTGGTGGATGTTTATGAAGCTGGTTGGCTTATTCGCCTGATAGCTTGTGCTCTGGCGCTACAGGCGCCTGGTGGCACCACACCGCAAACTCGACAGTGCCTGCGAGCCAAAGGGCGCTGACCAGGATAGCAGTGTTGAATGTGATGCTCATGCCCGCAGTCTCCCCCACATTTGTTAAAAAGAGGTGGCGCTCGAATTACGTAAGTAGCAACGAAATTCGTTGCTGCACTGCGACGTGGCGACACCACGGGCACACCACTGCTCTGGGTCGGACGTCGGCAGAAGCCGCACCGGAGGTCTACATGCCAGCCTTCTCCGCTTGGCGGAGCAGCCAACCGTGCAATAGCTTCACCTTTGGACCACCTCATGGGGGCCGATCACCCCGAGGCGTCGAATTTTGGTTCCGACAAGGGGAGTTAGCGGAAGCGGCTGGGGCCCCAGTCAGGCCAATTATCGTACGGCTACGCCGAGTGGCCGAGCGTGTGGCTGAACCTCTTCCTGCGACCTTGCGTTAGGCCGCCGGAGGAAGGGTTCCATGTCCTGGTCGAAGGTGCTGCTCGCCGCCCTGTTGATCGTAGCGTCATCGATTGTCGAAACGAGAGCTCAGGGTATGGCCCTAACAGCTCCGAGGATGACAGATCCATCGCCTGAGGCTGTTCCAGCCGGACCCAAACGGGGGCGATCGGTACCAAACAACGAAGCGCCAAACCCGTATGGCCGGCTACCCAATCAAGCCACTGGTCCGAAACGTGAGCCACGAACGGTGCGCGACATCTGCATCGGTTGCTGATGTCGCTGATCAGCCCCGCGCCGCGCCTGGCTTGGCCTGCACGCGATCCCGGATCACTACCTGACCCGAGCGGATGCCGAGGCGGTGTGTTCCGGGCTGGATTTAAGGCAGCAGCGGCATGCCGATCGCGCGGACGGGGTCGCCGAGCAACTGGTCCACGGCAGCAGTGATCGTTATCTGATGCAGTGCGCTTCGGATCAGGCGCGCTGCGCGCTGGCCCGGCGCCGTTCCTGATCGCGGTGGATCGCGCTCGGGATAGGCAGCTTCGGGCGTCGCGCCGGCGCGGCCCCGCCGTCACCGGCATGCCGCGGCCAGGAGCCGGTGATGTTGCGATAGAGCCTGCGGGCTTGGTCACGGATCTCCCCGAATTCGGCCAGGCAGGTCTCGGCGGTGCGACGGTGGTCGGGAAGACGATATCGATCGGTCGCCTGGCACAAGCCGAGCAGACGCTTCTCGATGTCCTGGCTGGTCACGGCCGCGGATCCGTCATCGG
Organism: Methylobacterium sp. E-041; assembly: GCF_022829665.1. Taxonomy (NCBI): domain Bacteria; kingdom Pseudomonadati; phylum Pseudomonadota; class Alphaproteobacteria; order Hyphomicrobiales; family Methylobacteriaceae; genus Methylobacterium; species Methylobacterium sp. E-041. The sequence continues at coordinate 2,302 of NZ_JAKSYQ010000063.1, forward strand.
GTCGATCCTATCAGATCGCGCCCGGCACGGGGAGCGGAAGAGGGTGCCGGATAACGCGCCGGCGCGCGCCCGTCAGGGAAGAGGTGATGACTGGCTGGCCGCATAGCCGTCCGCACCAGCTTGGCGCTGGATTTAGGTCGGCCATCGGGATTGGCGCTAGTCATCGAACGCCCGCGAGGGCGATCCGCACGGCGTGAGCCGTTTTCGAGTGAATGGCCTCTATCGGCCGATGGTGCTGCGGCGCGGCGGCTCGGGCATCGAAGGCCCGGCTCCCCGTGGTGAGGCCGCTATATCTGACTGGTCTGGATGCCGGCGGGCGAGAGCTAGCGCTTCATAGCTGGCCTCCCCGGTCGGCGGTCGGTGTTTCCGAAGTTCACGAACCAACAGGTCCGGAAACGACAACGGCCCCGCGCGGGGTTCCGCCGGGGCCGTCTGAAACTTCTGCCTCATCCGTATATGTCAAGCGACAAACCGCAGTCAAGCGGCGCACATATAGTTTCCGCCAAACCCTCGCCTGGCTTAGCGCGCCAGGGTACCTATCGCCGCAAAACTGGAGTTGGATGATGACGGTGCGATGTCTCGTGTCCCGCGAAAACGGCGCGGCTCCTACGGAACATGTCTTTGCGATAGTGCCGCGCGTCGGCGAGATCACGAGCCTGCCCGGGCAACCGCATGTTTACGAAGTGACAAAGGTGCGGCACACACCGATTTGGCCGAACAACACAGCCCACGAGCCGACCGTGCTCATCACTGAAGCTGTTCGACAGCAAGGCTAATCGTATTCATAAGAGATTGCGCTGCTCAATCCAGCGCTCGTCATCAATTCACGGCGCCATCGGACGCTGTGGATAGCCCAACGCTTCCGCGGCCACGCGGAGGCGGGCCATAGACGCACCGTAGCGCAACGCCAGCTTCTCACTTCCGCCTGGCAGGGGCCGGCTGGGGCTCGCGTTGTCCTCGTTGTCGGAGAGCTTGATCAGGATGGCGCCGAGGTTGCCGCTGTCGATGATCTTCGCCACCCGCTCGTCGTAGGTCACGCGGTTCTCAGGCTTCGTAAGCAGCTCCACCATCGCGACGACGCGGGGCGCGTAGCCCGCGTGGAGCAAGTCGGTCGCGGTGGTGGCGGTATCCTCAATCACGTCGTGGAGCCAAGCCGCCTGGACGACGGAGTCGACGTCGATCGGCAAGCGTGCGACCGCCGCCATGACCGCCCGCTGCTCGGCGGCATCCGCGACCCGCCTGAGGTGCTCGACGTAGGGCTGGCCGGCCTTGTCGACTTGGCCAGCATGCCGGGCCCGCGCGAGCAGCTCGGCGTCGACGGACGTCCGCATCGGTTCAGCCCCTGGCCGCCTCGGCGCCCTCGGCCGCCTTCATCGCCGGGCGCTTCGTTGGGCTGTTCCGCCGACGATGCGCCAGGAGCCGTTGAACGAGGGCGTCCTCCTGCTGGTTCCGCAGCTTCTTCCGGCTCGACGGGTTGTCGAGGATCCGGCGGGGCTTCCCGGCATCAACCTCGCCCGCCCACGGCCGCTGCGCCGCCGCCGGTGGCAGCACGCCGATGCTGGCGAGTTTACCCGACAGGCGGTGCGCCAGCAGGTCGACGGCCGCCCACCAGGCCGCATAGTCGGCGCGCTCGATGAGGATCGCCTTCGCGCTCTCCCACTCGATCGCGCAGTAGGCGCCGCTCGGGTAGCGATCCTTGCCCTCGGCGCCGGCAATCTTTTCGACGCCGTTCCGCACCACGTAGATGATGGGCTGGCCCTTGGAGCCGACGACGGCTGCAGGCTCCGGACTCCGCGCGAAGGTCGGGCGCGCACCGAGCCGGGCCTTGATCCGCACAAGGTCGAACAGCTGCCCCATGGACTGAGCCATGGCCGCATGCTCGTCGAGGCCGGGCGGCAGGTGGGTGAGGAGGCCGAGCTCGCCGTCGAAGTGGTGACCCTGGAAGCTCCGCAGCTCCTCGACCGCCGCCTCGATGATCAGAGCGTCCGGGTGCGCCTCGCCCATGGCTGCCGGGAAGCCCGGCTCGCGACTGAAGTTTTCGACCCGGCCACCGAGCGCGCAGATCCTGAACATCGGCGAGATCGACGAGTACTCCTGCGGGCCGCCCGCGTCGTCACGATCGCGGCGCTTCGGCAGTTCCTCGCGGAAGGCCCAAGTGAGGGCGTCCTCGATGTCCATCACCCGCTTGTTGGGGATGGCGTCGCGGCGCGTGCCGATCGGCGGGGCGTGGACGCGGCTCTGGCGGACGCCGGAGGCGTGCCGGCCAACCGGCATGCGGCGCTCAGGCGGAAGGGCGTGGGTGGTGATGCTGGACGATGCCGAAGCGGTCACGGTGGTCCCCGATGTTCTGTCCCGATCTGGAACGATCGAGCAACATGCACGTGATCCGGCCGCAGTTTTCCCACTGTCAAGTGCGCTTCACAGCCGCGTGAGCCTTCGCGATCGCCGCGTTGATGCCGGCGGCGATCTCGGCGGCTGCCTCGTCGCGCAAGCGGTAGGCGGTGGTCGACGATCCGTATTTAACCGGCCGGCCTCGGATGCTCTCCTGGAAGCTCGCGCCGTCGGCTCGGCACTTCGCCCAGAGGAGCAGGATGTCCCGCTTCCGCTCCCACTGCGGATCGCCGAGCAGGAGGTAGTCGTTCAGCCAGTTTAGCGGCCGGATCTCGGCCGCGCTGCGCGTGGCCGGGTTCGTGCCGAAGGCACGCTTTAGCCAGAGCAGGACGTCCCCGCTCGTCCAGCTCGGGGTGTGTCCAAGCCATATGGGGAGAGGCGGATCTGGACCTTCAGGCCGGTTGAGCATTCAGCTTCAGGATCTCGACGGACATCATAGGGTGGCAGAAAGGGCCCGCGTGGTTCTGCCCCGGCGATCAAGGCGGGCGTTACCGCAGGCTTCCTTAACCACCGGGCGGCATTGTCCTGAATGGCTGTTGTCCCATCTGCGGGCGCGCTTTTCTGCCATGAACGGAACAGGCTCGGTTGCCGCCTCTCGCGGACCGAGCCTGTTTCATTTGGCCGATACCCCCTCCGCCCTGTCGGGCTAGGTGCCAGGTAGGGTTTTCCTGGCGTTAAATTTCCAGGCACGCAATCCCGACACGTCCGTGCTTGGCGGGGATCGTTGTTGGAATGCCGATGTCGAGGCGTCGGGAAAACGAACGCTTTTCTGACCATTTATAGCGCTGCTCCCACCGCATGATAGTGAGGCCCATAAAGCGTCAAGCATCCGTCCTGATAGTCTTTACACCACTCATATAGGTTTGATATTAAGACCTATTACATCGATCCCTTCCCAAACCAACTCTACTCGATCAATGCCGCCCATATTTATTATTCCGCGCTTGGCCAGTTCCAGTACCGTTGTTTGTATTTTACCTCGACCAACCCCAAAGTCGTACTCGCACTTGCAGCACAATACAGGGAGAAGACTGCAAACGTACGATAATGGATCGGCTTCTATGTTGTCTATGTTCGGCCCCGAATCGAAACATACCATTCCAAATACGATGCCTGACATACTGACAACAGGACCGCCACTCATCCCACCAAGAAAATTTGCATTCGTTTCAAAAACAGGGAAAGCTAGAATACTTCCACGGCCCTTCCAAAGATGTTGCTTGATTACCCCATGGCTCCACCAGGCTTTACACATGAAAGAAGCCTTCTTTCCTTCCTCAAAATCAAGACGCGGCTCATCTACAACTATCCCGAATGCGTCAATCGGAGTTCCAACCGGGGGTGGGGCAGCATGTAACATTGGTACACGAGCATTTCCAAATCCCTCCTGTCTAATAGGGTGGATTTCTAGTAGTGCAATATCTGATAATGGAGATTTCGATATATAAATGACTGATGCAGCTACTGACGGGCCTTTGATTTTACGAGAAAGTTGAATTTCTAAACCAAATCCGAGCGCAGCTTGGACGTTAGGATTTCGCCTTAAGCGTTCTTGGAATGCTTGCTCTCCACCCGGTTGGAGTTCGTTGATTAAATCTTCTATGACGTGCCATGCAGTAACTGCAAACTCATTGCTTATAAAAAATACTGTTCCAATCGAATATACATACTTATTACCAATGGCACCTAGCAAGCCAACGTCAAAATGAAGCAATGAGAAATCAAATTCGACTAAGTGCGATGAATCATAATTGGGACTTCCGTCCTGATTTATTGATTGAGGGCGGCGCATCTCTAGTCCTTCATTCTTATTAGGGCGATAATATAATATAGCGCTATCAGGCCGGCGTATACCATACGCCTAAGATTAATGTCGTAAAAACGCCCGTTTGGCCGGACTACTAGATATTGTTAGGCGGGAGTCGCCTCCGCCTACTTGCCGTCAAGCTGCCCGGCTGCTGCTGGTACCGGGTCCGGTCGATCCTCCCAGTTGTAGAAGGTGCCGACACCACGAGCTGCGTGCTGGACAACTACATGCCGCTGGCCGTCGATGTCCCATTCCAGCCACTCGATCTCACCGGCGCCCCAACGCCTCAGAAAGGCGCGGGCGGCGGCCATGGCCTGGCCGAGTGTGGCGAACGTGACCTCGTGCTCGAGGTCGTAGCAGCGCGCCGCGGCGGGTGAGAGGTTGTCGGACTCGCTGCCCGGCCACTGGTCCCAGGCCCCGCGCTCCCGGTGACGGACGCAAAGCTTTCCGTCGAACCCGAAGTCCCCGAGATTGGTGACCGCGATCTCCCAGCGGGCATCGCGGATCACGGGCTCGTCCTTGACGAGGTTGAGGCGGAAGTCGGCTTCGCGCATCGGCATCACTCGACCTCCGCCGGCGCACGCGACCCGATCTTGCGGGCGAGCTCGTCGCTGATGGGGAGGCGGCCCCACATCAGCGGCCTTCGGCCATTCGCCTTCGCATGGGCCCGCTCCTGGGCACGGAAATACGCGTTGGCTTGAGCCATGGATGCGCGTTCGGGCGAGAGTTCTTCCTCCGTCGATGCGGACACATCCGCATCGTCATCGCGCATGTCGGGTTTCATCGACTCCCAGTGCGCGACGGCGTTGGCGCGGTGCCCGTCGGTGGCGCCGTTGTCGTAGGGCTCTGCCTCGAGCACGGTGTCGATCCGGCCCAGCTCGGTGTCGATCGGCAGGAGGATGTGCCGGCACTCGGCGACCAGGTCGTGCGTGGAGGGCACGTCGCGGCCATCCCACAGGCAGCGCCAGCCGGGCTTCCCGAAGGCCTGCCGCGCCCGCTCGACCGCCCAGGTCGGCACGTCGCCCAGTACCTCGATGTAGAGGGCGAGCCGCAGACCGGCCGCCTTCTCGGTGAGCGTGCCGTACTCCCGGCTGCGGGCGAGCAGCAGGGTCAGCACGCGGTTGAGCTCGGGCCCGGGCGTCGGGACGAGGCTCGCCCGCAGCTCGGCCCGCCGCTTCTCCAGCCAGGCGCGCGCATCACCGGCCGGAGCCTGCACGGCGGGGATGCGCCGGCGCCGGAAGTCCTCCGGATGATCCTCGAGCCGGTTCACGAAGGCGCCCGTGAAGCGATCCATCTCCGGCGTCATCGTCGAAGGTGGCGCAGGCAGCCGGCGTGCGGTCATGGCCGAGGCCGAAGGTGGCGAGGATGTCAGCTGGGTCATCGGGGACTCCGATCATGTCGGCGGCGAGGGAGAGCATGCCGTTCGTCGAGCGGCGGGCGGGGGAGGGCGCGGTGGCGCGGCGCGTCTCGCGGGCGGCACGCTCGGCGGCCTCCCGAAGCGCGGTGTCGAGGATCCCGTCGAAGGCGAGCGACCAGTCCGCCTTCCGGGCGAGCGGCCGGTGCGCGTTAGCCAGCGACCAGCGCCGCACGGATTCGGCGGTCGCCCGGACGAAGCGGCGATCGAAGCCGGCAGCTTCGGCGGTGGCGTAATGGCGCTCTGCCGGCGCGAAATCGTCGGGACAGAGGGAAGCTCGGGGAGAGGGAGCCCCCTTGGGGGCCGTGGTCGCGTCAGCGGACGCGGGGGGGAGCGACGAGTCCCGAATCTCTCCTGGGGGATTCCCTGGTGGATTCTCTGGGGGATTCCTTTGGGGGTGACAGCAGTGTCACCCGTCGGGTGTCAGCGCTGTCACCCGTTCGGGTGACGGACACGGCTTCGGAACCGCGCTCGACGGGTGACTGTGTGTCACCCGTCCCCCCATCGTCGCGGCCCGTCGCGCCACCGCTGTCACCCGTTGGCGCTCCTCCGGGTCCGGGTGGGCGCTTGTCGGGGCCGGGGCCCCGTCTGGGTACGCCGCGGAGGTGCAGGACGTAGATGTTGCCCTTCCGATCGCCCGAGGTGTTCGGCTCGACGTGCAGGACGTCGAGCTCCTCCAGGATCTTCAGCTTGCGCTGGACGGTGCGCTCAGACTGCGAGCACTGGAGAGCCAGGGTCGGGATCTTCGGCCAGCACCGGCCGCTCACTGGGTCGGCATAGTCGGCCAGCACCATCGCGACGAGCTTGGCGACCCCGTCGGGGATGTTGGTCCGCATGATGTGGCTGATGGCTTCGACGCTCATGAGGGCTGCATTCGTTCGGGCAAAAGCTCAGCGGTCGGCCGCGAAGCTGGTCAGGCCTCGGGCACGCGAAAACCCGTCGCTGGAATCGCTGGTGCGATCGGCGGTCGGGCGGGTTCGGATGGAGAGCTCGCAGCGCAGGCCGCCGGAGATCCCGCCGAAAAGGACGGCGTTCGGGATCGATCGGAGGAGGCCTGCGGGATGGGTCGGCTTCGGCCGGACCGGGCCGTTCAGTGCGGGTCCGAGGTCGAGCACAGCCAGCAGGGCGCGCGAGGTGCGTGAGCCAGGCGCGGGGGCCCGCGGGGCAGGGGCCAGAAGCGCTCCGAGAATCGAGTCCGATTCCGAGTCTGGATGGAGTCGACGCTGGTCTGCGGCGCTCCAGAGGCCATGCTAGGCTCCGGGGCCGGGTGACGCCTGAGGCGTCGGATGCGCGTGCGCGACTGCTGTCATTCCGCGGCCTCGAGCATGGCCGCCGGCGCCGGCTGGTAAAGGTTCGTGAAGTCGGGCCGCGCCAGGCGCTGGAAGGCCTCGCCGAAGGGCGGGTAGCTGCAGGCACGGACCAGGTCGTAGAAGCCCTCCGGCTTCACGCTGTTCTCGCCGACCGGCCAATCGTGGTCGGTTCGCATGCCGCGCGCCGGCGCGCGCGTGCGCAGCTCGCCGCGGACCGCGAACAGGACCTGCTCCGTCGAGTTCCGGAAGTAGCGGCCGAGCCCGATGTCCCGCTTCGTCCAGGTCAGCACGGTCTTGTACTGGAAGCCCCAGAGCGCGATCAGCTCGGCCGCCACGGTAACCGTGTTGTTCGTCGCCCAGAGGTAGAGGTGGCAGTTCTCCTCGGCCCAGCCGGCGACCGGCATCGCGCGAATCTCGTCGAGCGACATCAGCGCATAGTCGTGGCCGGCAGCCTCCGAGATGTTGTCCTCGGCCCTGGGTGGGTCGACCACCAGGGTGCGGAAGCGGCCGGCGGCCGGAACCAGATTCAGGACCCGCGCCTCGTCGTGGGCGCGCAGCAGCTTGGTGTGCGGGCCGTTGACCTTGCCGGTCCGGTCCATCTCGTCGCGGAGCGGCCCGAAGCGCTCGGGGTCGGCCTCGGCCGCCCGGCAGATGTCACCGATCTTCTCGAGCTGACGGCCGGAGATGTCGAAGTGGGCCGCGATCCGGTCCATCAGCCGCGAAGGGTGCGAAACTTTCGCACCCTTGCCGCCGGCCGCCATGCGCGCTCGCGCCTCGGCCTGCTCGCTTTCGAGCAGGGCTAGGCCCATCGCGTGAATCTGGCTCGGTCGGAACAGGTTCTGGACGCGACGCATCAACGTGCCCTGGTGGGGAGACGGATTCCGAGTGGAGCGGGCGCCGGCAGGGCGGCGCCCCGCGCTCATGCCGGTGCGAATCCAGGCAGGAGGTCGAAAGCGGCCTGCGCAGTGGGCGCCGCGATCGGCGCCGGTGGCGCGGCTTGGTCCGGCGCCACGTAGCCGGCCTCCCTCGGGAAGCGCATCGTCGGTGGGACGCACGGCGTGCAGAACCAGACGTCGTTCGGGAATCCGCGCTCAGCCCAGAGCTCGCCGCAGCCCGGACGGTGACAGGGATGGTCCGGCGGCTGGAAGGCCGGGCGCGCCAGCGCAGGGAGCTTCGATACGGCCATCGCTCAGACGCCCGGCGGGGGGTGAAGGTCGGTGTGCTGGTCGCGCGACCAGAGGCGCGGATCCCACTCGCGGGCGCGGTCCTGGCACCGGCGGGCGCACCAGAGGATCGGCGTGCCGACCCAGCCGATCGCCAGGAACGGCACGGCGAGCAGCTGCAGGCAGGCGGCGATGGCCCGAAGGGCGTAGGCGACGGCGATCATCGGCCGCCCCAGAGGTCGCTGAGCTGCTGCCGGATCGTGGCCGCCTGCCGCTCGAGCCGCGCCTGACGGCACACCCGCGCCGCCTCCTGGAGGGAGGCCGGCGACGCGTCAGGGTTCACGAACACGAACAGCTCGGGCCCATAGACCTCGATCAGACGGTGGTAGGTGTTGCCCGACGGCGAGGAATTGCCCGCCAGCCACTTCTCGACCGTCTTGGCAGAGATCCCGGTGTCGGCCTCGACGCCAAGCGCCGCCTTCTGCGGGTGGATCGCGCGTAGGAACTCAGCGATGCGCGCACCGAAAATCTGGGTGTCGATCACCCCAAGGTTTCGGAAAACGCCCTCAGATCTTCGCATGGTCTTCCCCGATGCTGTGTGCATCGAGGACGGGCGGCCGTAGGGGCCGGCCGGGAGCAGCGAGGCGGTCATCGGCCGGACCTCGCGAGGAGGTTGAACAGACTATGGGAAAGCGCGCGCACCAGGGCTGCCAGGCTGACGGGTGCGGGCGGGAAGGCGAGGGCGGTTCGCTTCATGCGAGCCGCCCGATCGCTGTAGCGACGAGCGCGATCGCGCCGGCGGTGCAGGACAGCGCCCGGACGCCGTCGACGGCGATCAGGCCGACATCGCCCTCGGACAGGGATTCGCGCAGGTGCAGGCCGGAGCTGAGAGCAAACAGCACCAGTGCAGCAGCGGATGCGAAAAGGAACGCCGCCTCCACGTTAGGTCCCCATCGACCAGATCAGGAAGCCGAGCCCGGCGAGCAGGCTCCAGCTGGAAAGCTGGACGCAGGTGCGGACGCCCTCACGATCGCCGTGCCGCTGGCGTCGATCGGCCAGGACCGCGAACAGCGCCGCCCAGCTGGCGGCCTCGATCGCGAGGACCGGGAGAAGCCAAGCCGGCATCAGGCGGCTCCCGAAAAGGCCGGAGCCCGAAGGCCCCGGCTAAGTCTAGGGAGGAAACGCCCGCCATGGGCTCTCCGGTCGGCGGATGCCCTCCAACCGACCGAAGCTGAGACTGTCCGCCCAAGGCGGACCAGGAACACGCAAACACGGGCGAGGTGCGGAGCATGATGCTCGGCAGCCTCGCCCGGCCCGCTACCATCGAGAGTGCGAGGCACGATGGAGCTGGTAATGGACGCGGAAGAGACGTTCGCCTTCGCGGTCGAAACGTCGGCCGAGATCGAGGTCCTCCGCCAGGCGGTGGCGTACCTAATGACACGCGCCCTGCTACCGATGTCGGTGGCCGGCCGCGAGGCGGCGCTCACTACGTTCGTGGAAGAGGTCGGCGAAATGCCGCCGAACCCCGACCCGGTGAGCCCAAAAGCGACCCAGTTCTTCGAGGCGATCGCCGCAGCAATGCCGGACCACGCCGCTCGCTTCGCCGGCAGCGTACGCGGGGTCCTGGCGCAGTACCCGCCCGGAACGACCATCGACTGAAGCACGGAGAGGGAGCGCAACATCACGCGGCCTCGCCGGAATGGGGGGCGGGCTCGGCATCATGAAGACCGACCGCATCTGCCGTCGCCTGAAGGAAGTCATTAGGCGTTACTTCGCCGTGAGTTTCTTGAGCAATACGCTCCAGCACATCCCATTCAGGCCGGCGATCACCAGACTTATAGCGCCACAAAGTTTGACGGCTGACGCCAATTCGCTCCGCGAATACAGCGTCCTTTATCTCTTGAGCGGCAAGGTAGTCGGCGAGTCTCATGCGGTAAGAATGTCACCAAACCGGTGACTCCGCAAGCGCTGTCACCAACACGGTGCGTGGCGGCGTCGCCAGCGAGGAGACATGCTCCCAGACGTGGAACCAAAATACCCGAACGGCCTGCGAGAGGCCCTGCAACGAGCTGGCATGACCGGCTCTGAACTTGCTCGGCTCCTTGAGACCAACAGACAAAATGTGTCGCGATGGGTAAGCGGGACCCGCGAGTTGGTACCTGCTGTCGCGCAGCAAATTGCGCCTTTGCTCCAAACAACATCCGCAGAATTGTTGCTTCTCAGATCAACGGAGCGGTTCAGCGTGCCATTGGGGGGAAAGATTGTCGGAGGTGGTGCCATTGATGTTTCAACCGACCAGCACGAACCCGGCCTAGAATACGAGATAGAACTGTCCGTTCGTGTGCCTGATGCTACAGTTGCATATCAGGTAATTGGCGAGTCTATGATGCCGGTTTACCGGCCTGATACCGTCATCATATGCCGAGCGCATACTAAGGTGATTGATCCATTGGTCGGTAAGGAGTTGGCCGTAGCTACCGTTGACCATGGACGTATGCTCAAGGTGGTGCATCCAGGGTCAACGCCTGGGCACTACGATCTTTCAAGCTTTAATGCGACGACGATGCGGGACGTTCGCCTAGAATGGGTGGCGCGCATAGCTGCAATTATTCCGGCTGACGAATGGAGGATTTTAGAACGCCGCTCGCAAGTCAATGCCGATATGCGTACACGCCTTCAAAAGCCGTCTAAGAGGCAAAAATGAGCGTCGGCGAACAGGAAGGCCGTCCTGCTGCATACCGACAGGATCTTGCGCTCGATGGCTTTAAGAACGAAGTCGGCCCCGTTGATACTGGCGGAAGCAAAATCCTATTCGCCATTAGGTTGATTGTTGGATTGCCCATTCTTCTTGTGAGTTTGGCGGCCCTCGTCCTTGGATTTTGGCAAATAACAATTGTTGGAGTTCTTATATCTTTCGGCTTATTGCGTTCGCGTCGATCACCGAAGCCTCAGCGTATAGGCGTTTGGGAAGGCAATTGCCCACGATGTAATTCGCTAACGTATGTTTATGCTCCTGCATTGGCCGACCATTTCCAATTTGGCTGCCCTAGCTGCACGCGGTCGATCCTTCTAAAGGGTCAGAGGTTCGTCGCTGTTTGAAGTCGGCTGGCAGTTGATGCCGAAACACAGACGCTGCCTAGGGTAATTTCCCTGGATCCAATCCACAGATCGTATCAGGGTTGGCGCTGGCGATCTGTCACCAAATCGGCACCAAATGCTTGACCTGTCACCATCACGGTGACATCATATGCCCATCGTCGCTCTCCGAGCCGATGGAGCTACCCCGTGCGAGCCAGCCCCCGAACTAATTTCTCCAGTCCCATTCGTAAGGCCGCGCTGACGCGCGCCGATCGTCGCTGCGAGGCGGACTTTCCTTGGGGCGAGCGCTGCCCCTGCATCCTCCGTCCCGGCTACTATCGCTTCGACCACATCATTCCTGATGCGATCGGCGGCTCCGCCACCCTGGAGAACTGTCAGGTCATCTGCGTCGACTGCGATGCTGCGAAGTACCCTTCTGACCGGGTGGTGATCGATCGGACCCGCCGGGTCCAGGACCGCCACGAGGGCACCCGCACCGTGCCTCGCCGCCCGATGGCGGGCGGCCGCCGCTCCGACGTGAAGCGCACCCTCGGCGGTCAGCTCGTCTTTCGCGCCACCGGTGCTCTCGCATCCCGCCCGGCCTCGATCGACGTGAGGTCGCTGTGATGGCGCTCCTCATCGCGCTGCTCGCCGTCGCCCTCATCGTAGCCGCGACGCTCCTGACCGGCCGTCGCCGGTTCGCCGCGACCCGGCTGCTGTCGGGCGTCCTGCTAGGGCTCGCACTGGCCCAGTTTCTCTCGACTGTCGGGATGGTGCGCTGATGGTCGACCGCCCTTCGCACGCCAGGGCGCATCCGCTCGCCGGCCGCGTCGTGATCCCGAACAGCAGCCTGCACTACGGCGGTCCCGTCCAGGTCGTCGACTGGATGGATCGCGAGCCGTGCCTCTCCATCGAGGCCGCCCATCGCGTGACGGGCTGGTATCGGCCCGACGAGAACTCGGTGCTGATCCGCGATCGGATGGGGTTCGCGCTTCTGCCGTCCGAGGACCTCCCCGCCTACGACCCCCAGCCCGCGGGGTACGTGTCGTGAGCCGCCACGTCATCGTCGACCGGCCGAGCCTGCAGCTCGTACTCGGCTTCGACCACATGCTGCGCTCGTTCTTCGGCCAGGTCTTCAACCCGGCGAATAAGCGCCGGGAGGGCATGGCCGTCGGCGGATGGCCCACGCGCTCCGGGCTCGGCACGCGCCGCCCGGCGAGAACAATCGAGGAGGCCGGCGAGGACCTGCGCCTACTGATCGCGTGGGCGAAGCACCACCAACCCGCAGGTGTCGGTGAGGACGCCTGGTCGGCCCACCTGCGCTCGATCCGTACGGTCCTGATGCGCGAGTGGGACGACGGCACGGACAGCGCGACGCCGCCGATCCCGGTGGCCCTGCAGGAAGGCCGCTGACATGCGCTTTTCCGATCAGGTCCTCGCGGTCCTCGACCGCGCTACCATCCAGGGCAACAGCCTGTCCCTGACCGCGCTCGGTCAGCTCGATCGCAAGCTCTACACCGATACGAACAAGGTTCTGGAAGCCGCCGGCGGCAAATGGGACCGGCGCGCGAAGGCGCACCTGTTCGAGGGCGACGCCGCCGAGGCAGTCGAGCCGATCCTCCTGACGGGGGAGGTCGTCAGCGTCCGGCAGGAGCTGCAGCAGTTCTACACCCCGCCGGAGTTGGCGCGGCGCGTGATCGCCGAGGCGCAGATCGCGCCCGGGATGATGGTGCTGGAGCCCAGCGCCGGCCGGGGCGCGCTGGCCGCCGAGGCTCTCATGGCCGGCGCCACCGTGGACTGCGTCGAGCTCGACCCGCGCTATGTCCACCTGCTCTGCTCGACACCCTACGAGGCGGTCGTACAGGGCGACTTCCTTAAGCAGGGAGCGTCCCGCGCCTGGGACCGCGTGGTGATGAACCCGCCCTACGCGAAGGGACAGGACATCCAGCACGTTCAGCACGCCTGGCGCTTCCTCAAGCCGGGCGGCCGCCTCGTCGCGATCATGTCGACAGGCTTCATGTACCGGACTCGCGGGAACGACCTTGCCTTCCGCGACGACCTCCAGCGCGCGGGCGCCAAGGTGGAGATCCTGCCCGAGGGGGCCTTCAAAGCCTCTGGCACGGCGGTGCGCACCTGCCTTGTCACGATCGGGGTGCGCTGAAGATGACCCGCATCCCGGCCTTCCTCGCCAGTTTTCTGGCGATCACCCCGCAGCCGCCCGGCCAGCTCGTCTTGTCGTTCGCGATGGCGCGCAGCTGGGCGACGCGGGTGTTCGACGGCCTCGGCTTCCCGCCCGGCTTCGATGCCGACGAGCGGCCCGCGCCGCCGGTGGTGCTGATCGCCGCCGGCCGTTGGCCCGAGCCGAACGAGCCCGACGAGCCAATCATCGCCGAGGCCGCGATCGCGGTGCTCGAGCAGCTCTTCGCCCATCGCGTGGTGCCGCTGACACCCGCCCTCGCCGGTCGCGTCCGCGGCCTGCTGCAGACCCTCAGCGAGATCCCGGAATTCGCCGGAAAGGACACGCGCGCATGAATGCCCAGACCTCGATCGACACCGCGGCCACCACGCCGCTTCTCGCCGCAGCACAGTCGCGCCAGGACCTGGCCGCCGGCATCGTCGCCGCCTACGTGCGCGGCAACCGCATCCCCGTGGCCGACCTGCCCGGCCTGATCCGCTCGGTCGACGGCGCACTGCGGAAGCTCGCCGACCCCGAGCCGGAGGTCCTGATCGTCCGCCCGACAGAGGCGGAGATCCGCACGTCCATCCGGCCGGACGCGATCACCAGCTTCGAGGACGGCAAGCCCTACAAGGCCCTGCGCCGCCATCTGACGATCCGGGGCCTGACCCCGGAGGACTACCGCCGGAAGTGGGGCTTGCCCGTCGACTACCCGCTGGTGGCGGCAACGTACTCCGCCCGCCGCTCGGAGATCTCGGCGGAGATCGGCCGGAAGCTGCACGACGCCGCGTACGCCCGCCGCGACGCAGCCGCGCCCGCCCTCGCCGACGCGGAGGCCTGACATGCCCCCGGCCCTGCGCGTCGTCGAAACCGTCCGCAGCAGCACCGCGACCTGGTTCCCGGCGAACGCGGACGGCTGCATCGGGCTGGCGATCGGCGGCGTCGCGCTCTGCGAGGTGACGCCGGTTGCGATCGATGCGCAGGGCGTCGTACTGACCTGGCAGACCGCGCTCCTTCGCCCGACGCGGACGGAGCTCGCCGGACCGGGCTCCCTCGCCACGGTCTGCGGCCAGGCGGCCACGCACTTCCGGGTGTCGCCGCCGGCAGAGGACTTCCTCGCCCGCTTCGATGGCCAAGCGCTCTTCCCGTCGAACGCACCTGCGGCGGACACCGCCGCGCTGCTGGAGCGCTTCGCCGACGTCCTGGCCCTGATCCTCGACGAGCCGCTGCACACGCTGCCCGGCGCCGGCCCATATGGCGCTGAGCCGCTGGCGCTTCGCCTCGCGCACTTCCGGCCCGACATCGCAGACCGCGCCGCGATCCTCCTCGAGGAGGCAGGCCGGTGAGCTGGAGCTATCGCGGGTTCGACCATCCCGAGGCTGCGCAGCGCGCGCTGCGCGCCTTCGACGCCGGGCTCGACACAGTCCGCATCGCCGAGATCCTCGGCGCCGACGAGCACGAGGTCGCGCAGGTCCTGGCCGAGGAGCGCGATGCCCGCCGCCGCCGGGCCCGCGCGCGCCTGAAGCGCTTCGAGGCCCTGCTCGCGGCCTGGACCGCCAACGACGTCGACCGCACCGCCGTCGCCCACCGCTTCGGCTACCGCCACTCCGGCTCCGCCAGCCGCTGCCTCTACGGCTACCGCCGGCGCACCGGCCGCACCACCCAAACCCGACAGGAGGCCACCCGGTGAACGCACCCGTCCAGATCCGCACCGCCGACGCGGCGCCGCCCCCTCCGCCGACCCTCGACGGGCTGACCGAGATCGAGCGTCAGGTCTATGCCACGCTGGTCCGCGCTGAAGGCGCCTTCGTCGCCTGCACCGACCTGACTACGGAGATCTACGGCGCCGTCGACGCGCCCCGCATGCGCGGCGTCATGCGCTACGTCGGCAACGTCCGGATCGCGCTGCGCACCCGGACCGGATGCTCCATCGTCTCGAACGGGGCGAACGCCGACTTGCGCTACGCCCTGATCGCGACAGCGCAGCCTGCCGCCGAGACGGTCCGGAGCCAGCGCACCGTGCTTTGTACGATCGCGCCCGACGGCGACCAGACCGTCAAGGGCCGGATCACCCAGGCCCTGATCGCTGCCGGCGGCCGCTTCCTCTCCGTCGCCGATCTTTGCCGCGTCCTTGGGGTCGAGGTCGACGCCCGCAGCATCGCCACCATGCGCAGCCGGGTGAACGAAATCCGCAGCGTCCTGCGGATGAAGGGGATCGCCGCCTCGGTCCTGTCCCAGGGCGTCGGCGAGGCGCTGTCCTACGCCTGGTCCGAGACGATCGAGGCGGCCGCCGGCCAGGGTCCCGCCGCTCTGGCCGAGGCCGACCCCGACGCCCCGCGCCCGACGATGCGCATCACCCTCCCGCCGGTCGGCGGCCGCTCCTGCATCTACGACGGCGACAGCCTGGTGATTGACGGCGTGAAGCAGCCGCGTGTGGAGCGTCGCGCATGACCCCGAGAGCGCCCCTCAGCATGGACAGCTTCGCCGATAGCGTCGGAGCAATCTCAATTTGCTGGACCGTTCCCCGCCTGCGCAGCGAGGAGCTCCATACTGTTGATTGCATTCCTCAGGGCTGTGAACGCGGCTGCATTCCCTCTCAGGTGCGCAACCGCGATCTTGCGCGTAATTACCTCACGGTCCTGTCCGACCTCGTTGATGTAGGCGACGAGTTGCACACGCCCGATCCCACCAACGATAGCGCAGGCGGGGACTTCTTCGAAGAAAATCACGGGGGCAGTTACAGCCCCCTCAACAGGGGAAGCCAGTATTTCGGCATCGGTCTGACCACGCTTGCTCAAATCATCGCCCAACATAGCCTCCTATTCACCCGACATTTTTATTATACAGCAAGCCTCCGCCCAAAAAAAGGCACCTGGCCAATTGCTAATTTAATAGCGAGGGCCGCCTGATGGTCGCCTACAGCTTCAAGGCCCGCTTCGCCGCCCCGATCCTCGCCGGCACCAAGGCGCAGACGATCCGCGCTGAGCGTGCGGGCCGGTCGCGCCACGCCCGCCCCGGCGAGCGGCTGCAGCTCTACACCGGTCTGCGCACGCGCCAGTGCCGGCATCTCGGCGAGGCGGCGTGCCTCGCGGTCTGGCCGATCGAGCTGCATCTCGTGGTCGGCCTTGTCTTCGCCAACGACGGCTGGATCCGGACGGACGAGGACCTCGACGCGTTCGCGCGGCAGGACGGTTTCCGAGACTGGTCCGATATGCTCGCCTTCTGGAAGGCCGAGCATCCCGATGCCGTCGTCTTCACGGGCATCCTCATCCGCTGGCAGCCGCTCGTCGCGGTCGACGCGCTCGACATCGCGGCGAAGGCTGCATGATGAGGATCGCTATCCCAGACAGAGGCCTACCGCTGAAGGGCCTGTCACCCTTCCGCTTTGTCAGCCTGCCCAGTCTTGGCGCCACCGTTCGGGTCGGTTTCGTCCTCACCCTCACCATCGGACGCGTCACGTCCTTGGGGTGTCAGCCGCGGCGCGGCGATGTCTTCTTCCGTCGCCTGCGAAGCGGGCGCACCGGGCTTCTTCGTGTCGTTGGTCATGAGCCTGTTCCTCTGGCGACCTCAGGCGATCACGTCCAACGCTTCCTCGACGTCCAGCGTCAGGACGCCGAGCCCAAGGGCGTAAGCCACTTCACGAAACATGAACGATCTCCGCAGACGGGTGTGGGGCGTGGCGCCCCTGATTGCCTGACCTACCGCTCAGGCCGACAAGTGTTCCGGCTGCTGTTAGGAGCTTTGGCCCCCATCCAGGAGCTCGCCCTGGCACGCCTCCGCCGAAAGCCGGAGGAGTGGGTCGTCGGCACATCCCTGGCACCGAGTTCGGCGGGGCGAGGATGAAGCCCGTCACCGCCCCGATCGGCATAGCGAAGACCGCGCGCGGTCTGCTCATCACCCTGCCGGGCCGGTTCTGGCTGCTGGTGTCGCTCCGCCGCGCCGTGAAGCGCCTGGTCGCGCACGAAGAGCCGTGGACGTACCTCGCGCCGGAGAGCAAGGGCGTGCGGATCGAGCAGTGGGTCGCCGAGGTCGAGATGCAGCTCGCGGCCGAGAGCCGCCGGCGGGCCTGGTCGGTGAGCGATGCGGAATGGGAGGCGGCGCCGTCCGCCGCCGCCGCGCCGGCATTCAGCCCCCCCTCGGAGCCGCTGATCGTCAACCTGCCGTCGGCGAAGACGACGCGCTCGACGCTCTCGCTGCTCAAGAAGCTCGAGGCCGGCCAGGTCCTTGTCTCCACGCCCGACCGCGGCGGCGCCGGCGCGCTGCGCATCTACGTGCTGCGGCCGTCCGGCCGCGTCATCTCGACCCGCGTCGCCCGTCGCGCGATCGAGGATCGCTTGGTGCTGCCGCACTGCGACGGCCTGTTCGGCCCCGACACGTCCCAGAGCTGGGGCTTCCCCACCGACCTGAAACCGCAGGAGTCCTGATCGTGCCGTCACCCTCTCTCATCACCGCCGTCAGGCGTGACCCCGATGCCCGCGCCCAGATCGCCCGGATGGCGCAGGTGATGCGCCATCATCAGGAGGGGGTGGAGGGATGCTGCACGTTCCTCCACCTCCTTCAGGCCGGGTACACCGAGGCGGAGATCCACGCCTGGCGGGATGATGCGCGGGCCTACATCCGCGGGAAGCCATCGGCCAACCGCTGGACCTCGCCCTATCGGATCGAGGCCGCTGAGTTTGCGATCGAAGCGCACAAGATCCAGCGGCGTGTGAGCCGCGCTCCTTGGGTCGCCCCCGTGGTTCAGCAGGTCGAGGCCGTCCTTGCCTGAGGCAGCCAGCACCATCACGCCAACCCTCCTCCAGGACCTGCGCTCGGTCGCCTCCGAGATGGCCGACAAGTGGGACGCCGGCATGAAGGCCAGGAAACTGCTCGCCCACCTCGAGGGGCGGATCAGCAACTACGATCCCCGCGTCAGCCGGATCATCGCAGCCCTCGAAGCGACCGATGCCGCGCACGTCGGCGACGACACCCCCGCCAAGGAAACCGGTCGATGAGCGTCCACAACATGCCGACGACCGGCGACGTGTCATCCTCCGAAGGGGTAGCCGCCGACGAGCTGCGCGCCTTCATCGAGCGCATCGAGCGTCTCGTGGTGGAGAAAGAGGGTATCGCCGGCGACATCAAGGAGGTCATGGCCGAGCTGAAGGGCCGCGGCTTCGACGTGAAGGCCGTCAACGCCATCCTGCGCATGCGCAAGAAGGACCACAGCGAGCGCCAGGAGGAGGAGGCGATCCTCGAACTCTACATGCAAGCGCTGGGGATGGTGTGAGCATGGACGCAATCGCGACTACCGGCCCGACCTGGAGCATCGAGGCGATCCCGACGTCGAGCGGCGTCGAGCTCGTCGTGAAGGTCCCGTCGCGCGGCATCGAGCTGGCGCTGCCGACCAGCCGCGCCGGAGCCCGTCATTTCGCCCGCGGGGTGCTCGCCGCCGCCGGCGACGCGACCGAGCGCACGTTCCCGCAACCGCCGATCCCCGAGGCCGCCCGTGGCTGAACTAACCTACCCGTCCACGCTGACCGACGACCTCCGCGAGGTCCTCGGGATGATGAACTTCCAGACCGGACCGATGGCGCACGCCTTCCGCGATGCCGGGCGTGCCGAGATCCGGAAGAAGTGCGAGGAAGAGCAGGCCTTCATCCTCGACTGGCTGATCCGTCTAGTTGTCGAAGCTATGAAGGTTGTTCACCCGGGGCGGGGGTGAGAGGCTGGGGTTGCGAAGCCAACCAACCCTGACCGAGCGCCCCGGATGAACACCCATCAGCATGCCCGCATGACGGTCCATGGTCGAGCCCTTCTGGTGAACCGGATCCTGGTCGAAGGCTGGCGCGTGGCCGAGGCCGCGCAGGCTGCGGGCCTCAGCGAGCGCTCGGCCTACAAGTGGCTGGCCCGCTTTCGGGCGGGCGGCGCGGGGGCACTTCGCGATAGAAGCTCGGCGCCCCTCCGGCCAAAGGTGCGCGTCACGCCCGCGATCTGCACGCAGGTCGAGGCCCTGCGGCGCACGCGGCTGACGGGGCAGACCATCGCCGAGCGCCTCACCATCCCGCGCTCCACCATCGGCCGGGTCCTGCGCGGTCTCGGTCTCGGCCGTCTGAGCGCGCTGGACGTTCGGCCGCCGGTCATCCGCTATCAGCGCGAGAGGCCGGGCGAACTCATCCACATCGACACGAAGAAGCTCGGCCGGATCGACGGCGTCGGTCACCGCATCACCGGCAACCGGCGCGACGGCCGGCGCGGCATCGGCTGGGAGGCCCTGCATGTGGCCATCGACGATGCCTCGCGTCTCGCCTACACGGCCGTCCTGCCCGACGAGACCAAGCAGAGCGCCATCACCTTCATGAGTGAGGCGCTGGCGTTCTTTGCCCGACATGGCGTCACCGTCGAGCGCGTGATGAGCGACAACGGCGCGGCCTACCGCAGCCATGCCTTCCGCGACCTGCTCGCCGAGGCCGGCCTGCGCCATGTCCGGACCCGGCCCTACACGCCGCGCACTAACGGCAAGGCCGAGCGCTTCATCCAGACCTCGCTGCGTGAATGGATCTACGCCGAGCCCTACGCCTCATCCGCCGAGCGGACACAAGCCATGAGCCCCTGGATCGACCACTACAACACCAGCCGAACCCACTCCGCCCTCCGCCGACAGACACCCTGGCAAAGCCTGAACAACCTTCTGGGCAACGACACCTAGGTGCGCCTTCTCGATCACCTCCAACACGCGGGCGCCGTAGGTGACCGTCACGGGGCTGTCGAGCCGGGCGCCTTCCCAACTGACGTCGGTGATCAGCGAGGACGCTGAGCCGGCCCCATCGGGGAGCATGTTGCGGGTACGCTCGCTTTTGATCGCCTCCAGCTCCTTGAGGGAGCGACCTTCGTGGATCAGCACGCTGACCTGCTGAATCTCCTGGAACACGTGCACCAGGCTGAGCAGGTTGTTGACGTGTTCGGTGCGTCCCATGGCCCGGATCAGCGTCCGCCAGGTGGTGCGCGTCTGGTAGTACCGTAGCACCGGCGGGATGAACGTGCCTTTGCGGTAAGTTGGGTTATCGACCTTGACCTTCTCGCGGGGCAGCCGGAACAGGGCATAGATCGCATCGCGGTGCTGGCTGCCCAGCTCCCTGCCCTTCACCTCAACGACCGAGTAGCCCAGCACCTCGTAGATGCGGACGAAATTGCTGTCGGTGATCAGGTCCTTTTTGCGCGGGGCAAAGGCCGAAGTCCGCGCTAGATGCTGTGGCATGGTTGCCGGATTGCGGCGGCCGCGGCGGTTCTTGAGCGTGCGCTCCTTACGCGCGAGGCGCTGCTCTTCTTCGGGCGTTAACGGACGGGTGGGCGGCATCGACATTCCAGGCTGGAACGTAGCCCCGGGCGGGAATTAACGTACCAGAAACGGGAACATACGCCCCAAAAATGTGCAAGGTTTTTTAGCCCGTTGGCAGGTGGCCGCGGCGCAATCCGTGGCCCAGAAACCTTAATCATTTAGGGCTTATGGCAAATAATAAGCCCTAAACCATAAACTACAAGCGCCGTGCAGGCTCACTTGCCCTCAAACTCCTTGAGAGACGGCTGCCCATACTGGGCAAGCATCAGATCGATGCCCTCGCGGATGAAGCTGTTGAGGTCGCGATCGTGCTCGATGCACATCATGCGCAGGCGCTTCTTAGCCTGGGTGGGCACGTAGGCGACGACCTGCTCGTAGTTCTTCGGCTTGGTCGCCGTGGCTGCGCTGGCGGGATGCTGAACGACCGTCGCGGACTCGTGCGCAGCTTCCTGTGGCATCTGACTGCCAAGGGCCGCCTCAAGCGACGCGGGTTTGTTTCTGGCCATGCGCTTTCCCTTCTATCTTGTTGAGCAACCACTCCAGCAGCTCGCGGATCTCGGCGGAGGCCTTGCTGGTCGGATCGCGTTCGGTGACCCCCTGCCCTGTCGCCAGCGCGTCCATGTGATCGACGCGCATGGCCAGCGGCGTACTGGCGACGGCACCGGTCAGCTGCAGCACGCGATAGGCATCCATGGTGCGGATCGAGCGCCCGGGCGGGACCTGGTTGAGGACATAGGAAAACGATTTGCCGAGCCGGTGAATGGCATTGATGGTCGGTGCCGAAGCCTCGATGTCGGCAACGCTCGGACGAGCCGGGACTAGGCACAGGTCGGCCACCTGGATCGCCGCAGTGACCCCTGGCGTATCGGCCCCCGGGGTGTCGATAATGACGAGCTGGACGCCCTGCTTGCGCAGCAGCGGGATCGCGGCTTCGAGCTGGCCACCGGTCAACGCGTTGACCTCGGGTCCGTCCTCCGCCTCGCGGCGGCCGTACCACTTCTTGGTGGTGCCCTGCAGGTCGATGTCGATGACTGAGGTTTTGAGCCCCTGCTCCGCGGCCGCCACGGCCAGCGAGCACGCGAGCGTGCTTTTGCCGGTGCCGCCTTTCTGGGAGACGATTGCGATGATCTTCATGAGCGCATCCTTCCGGACGGCGAGGATAAACGGCAAGTGGTTAATGGCTTGCCGCATGCCATATGAGGTTTGCCATGTGCCTCTTATGGCACATCACATGCTTTAAGCCATTTGTGGTTTATGGCAAGTCAGGCGACATTGTCGACCGGAGCGGGGCTTTGCCCCGATAGCAGCCCCTCGCCAGTGAGCTGGGACGGGCTTGAGGCCGGCCCGGGCGGCTGGCCTTACACAACAAACCACTTATGGCTTGCCATAAGCCATAGCGGCGTCAGCGCCCGTCACCGTCAGGCGGAAACCGCCACCGGCGGGTTCCGAGAGCCACCGCAGGTGGCGAGTAGGGCGCGTCCCGGAGGGGACCCTCTGGACACCCGGTCTCTGCCCCATCGTTTGTAATTGTTACCATTTACCACTTACCACAAGCCATTTGGGTGCTTTTTCAGCCAGCAGGAAAGGGGGCTCAGCCAGCCAATCCAGTGTACCTCACAGCATGACCTGTCAGAGCAGACTTGATTGGTAACGTATACGGTACTATGTTGAATGGGGATCAGGGAGTTTCTGGATGCCCGCGGCGGCAGCCCGTTCGCCGACTGGTTCGATGACCTGGACGCCAAGGTGGTCGTGGCGCTGACACGCCTGGAACGGGGCAACTTATCCGACGCCAAAGGCGTCGGGGCAGGGGTGCAGGAGTATCGGATCGACTAAGGGCCCGGCTACCGGCTGTACTTCGGACAGGACGGGGACACGCTGATCATCCTGCTGTGTGGCGGCACCAAGCGCCGGCAGCAGGACGACATCGCCGAGGCGCAGGCGCACTGGGCGGAGTACAAACAACGCAAGAAGGAGGAGGGGTGATGGCCCTTACCCGCAGTTTCAAGGACACCGTGAAGGCGCGTGCCGAGCGTGACCCGGCGTTCCGTGACGCCCTGCTGACCGAAGCGGTCGACCAGTTCCTTGCCGGCGACCTGGAGACCGGCAAAGCCGTCCTGCGCGACTACATCAACGCAACGATCGGCTTCGAGCGCCTGGCCGCAGAGACCAGCAGCTCGTCGAAGAGCCTGATGCGCATGCTCAGCTCGGCCGGCAATCCGACCGCTAGCAACCTGTTTAATGTTTTGGAGACTGTGCAGAAGGCAGCCAGTGTGCACCTCGAAGTAGCTGCGGCGAGATAGGCAAAAGCTTAGATGACCGCAAATCAGTTCGAGCGTCATGGGAAAGTGCGTGCAAAGCTCAAGCAGCTGTTCGTCAACCCTGAACGGGTCAGCGTCATTCACTACTCCTACGAAAGCTTTTACAACCTCCCCGGCGGGCGCTGGGCCTGTCGCAAACGCGAATGCGCCGTCGTTCACGGATCGTTAGCCATCCCTGACCAGCTTGCCGCGTCCGCCTAGAGGCAGGCCGATGATCCTGTCCGCTATCGCCGCCAAGCTGGAGCAGCCCTCCCAGGCGCACTTCAATCGACGGCACTACGATGCGTCGCTCCTCCTGCAGGCTGTCACCTGGTACCTGCGTTATTCGCCCAGCCACCGCGATATCGAGGAATGATTCCTGGCGTGTGGCCTGGAGGTCGATCACAGCACCCTGAACCGCTGGGTCTTGGCGTACGCGCCGCTGATCGAGAAGCTGTTGCGGCAATTCCGCAGACCG
>NZ_JAKSYQ010000064.1:0-769 GCF_022829665.1 Methylobacterium sp. E-041
GAGTTGGGGATGGATCGGCGGATTGCTTGGCGCGCAACTCGGAGCCACCCTAGGCATCCTCCTCGCCGCATCCTTCAAGCTGCGCCGCTAAAACTACCGAGACCTCAAAGAACCCCGTAGAACTAGACGCACGTTAGCCAACCCGCGTGCATAGGACCTGCGCGAACCCGCCGGCCCGCTCGATCGCCGAGCCTGCCGTCACGGGCACCACCACCGCGTCGGCGCCGAGATACCGCGCCGTGATCAGGCCGAGCACGTCGCCGCGCAAGATCCCGCCGGCGGCGTCGGCCACCAGCGGCTCGTCGGCGTCGCCGTCGGTTGTGACTAGCGCGTCGTAGTTGCCCGACGCCATGGTCTCGGCGATGTAAGTTACGTCCTCCGGGCGATGCGCCTCGGTGCCGATCGGGACGAAAGTGTCCGAGCGGCCGACCGGCGTGACCGCGGCGCCGAACCCCGCCAGCAGGTCGGCGAGCAGGTCGCAGGCGACCGAACTCTGCTGGTAGACGGCGACCCGCAGAACGGCTGAGGATGTCGAGTGCGAAGGCCGCACTGTACCGGCGCCGGTAGCGCTCGATCACGTCCGGGTCCAGCGGCGCGGCGACCGGCGCCGGCATCGTCCCGACAGTGGTGTACGTGTTGAGCACGGGCTGTCAGTGGCGGGCCTTGCCGACGGATATGCTGGCCCGCAGCACGGTCTACGGCTACTTCGACCTGCGGGACTACGATGGCACGCTGATGCGCATCCATCCCGCGCTGTTCGTGCGGTGCC
>NZ_JAKSYQ010000068.1:0-1083 GCF_022829665.1 Methylobacterium sp. E-041
CGACTACGCGTTGATGGCGGCGACGACGCCGGCGCCGACGGTTCGGCCGCCCTCGCGGATGGCGAAGCGCAGCTTCTCCTCCATGGCCACCGGCACGATCAGCGTGACGTCCATGGTCACGTTGTCGCCCGGCATCACCATCTCGGTGCCCTCGGGCAGCACGCACACGCCGGTCACGTCGGTGGTGCGGAAGTAGAACTGCGGCCGGTAGTTCGTGAAGAACGGCGTGTGGCGCCCGCCCTCCTCCTTGGTCAGGATGTAGGCCTCGGCCTTGAACTTGGTGTGGGGCTTGACCGAGCCCGGCTTGCACACGACCTGGCCGCGCTCGACGTCCTCGCGCTTGGTGCCGCGCAGCAGCACGCCGACGTTGTCGCCCGCCTGGCCCTGGTCGAGCAGCTTGCGGAACATCTCGACGCCCGTGACCGTCGTGGTCTGGGTGTCGCGGATGCCGACGATCTCCACCGTCTCGCCGACCTTGACGATGCCGCGCTCGACCCGGCCCGTCACCACCGTGCCGCGGCCCGAGATCGAGAACACGTCCTCGATCGGCATCAGGAACGGCATGTCGATCGGACGCTCCGGCTGCGGGATGTAGTCGTCCACCGTCTTCATCAGCGCCAGCACCGCGTCGTGCCCGACCGCCTTGTCGCCGTTGTCGAGCGCCACCTTGGCCGAGCCCTTGGTGATCGGGATGTCGTCGCCGGGGAAGTCGTACTTCGACAGAAGCTCGCGCACCTCCATCTCGACGAGCTCGAGCAGCTCGGCGTCGTCGACGAGGTCGACCTTGTTGAGGAACACCACCAGCGCCGGAACGCCGACCTGGCGCGCCAGCAGGATGTGCTCGCGGGTCTGCGGCATCGGGCCGTCGGCCGCCGACACCACCAGGATCGCGCCGTCCATCTGCGCCGCGCCCGTGATCATGTTCTTCACGTAGTCGGCGTGACCGGGGCAGTCGACGTGCGCGTAGTGCCGGTTCGTCGTCTCGTACTCCACGTGCGCCGTCGAGATCGTGATCCCGCGCGCCTTCTCCTCGGGAGCCTTGTCGATCTGGTCGTAGGCCGTGAACGTCGCCC
Source organism: Methylobacterium sp. E-041 (assembly GCF_022829665.1). Taxonomy (NCBI): domain Bacteria; kingdom Pseudomonadati; phylum Pseudomonadota; class Alphaproteobacteria; order Hyphomicrobiales; family Methylobacteriaceae; genus Methylobacterium; species Methylobacterium sp. E-041. The sequence continues at coordinate 1,074 of NZ_JAKSYQ010000068.1, forward strand.
CGCCGGACTC